>CAZWGG010000009.1:0-22459 GCA_964633305.1 uncultured Bacteroidales bacterium | reverse complement strand
TCAAGGGTGGCCAACAGTAAATATATTCAAACAAATTTTGGAATTTTTCCGTTAAAATACTTTTTTTCAGAAGGAATGCAGACCGACTCGGGAGAGGAAGTATCAACCAGGGAAATTAAAATGATTTTAAAAGAATGTATTGAAAATGAAGATAAAAGAAAACCATTAACCGATGAAAAGTTAACTTCCATTTTACAGGAAAGAGGTTATCCAATAGCGCGCAGAACTATAGCAAAGTACAGGGAACAACTTAATATACCTGTGGCGCGCATGCGTAAAGAACTATAATTTTTATTATATGCAAAAAAACATGGCAAAGGTCATATCGTTTATGTTTCATCCGTTGATTATGCCAATTATCGGAGTGGCAATAATATTTAATTCCGGTACATATGTTACAATCATTGATAAAAACTGGATGAAATTAATTTATCTAATAGTTACTGCTTTTACGCTTGTTTTACCCTTAAGTTTGCTTCCTTTTTTTATTTATTCCAGGTTAATTACAAATATTCAAATGAAAGATCGTCGTGAAAGGGTAATTCCTTACTTTGTAACGTTTATCTTTTTTTGCATTGCATATTATTTACTTAAAAAACTTCATGTTAATTATTTTATTTCTGCATATTTATTTTCAGCTTCTATTACTATTTTAATTGTACTTGTAATTACGTATTTCTGGAAAATTAGCCTGCATTTAGTGGGTATAGGAGGGTTAACCGGACTTATCATGCTTTTGTCTGTTGAGTATGGTGTTGACCTAACGTACTACCTGGTTTTAACACTTCTGGTTACAGGACTTTTGGGAACTGCCAGGTTAAAACTGGATGCACATACTCCTTTACAAATATATACGGGCTTCATACTAGGATTCGCAATTATTTTTTTATCTGGCATGTTTTATTTTTAAGTTCAGGTGGTTAGCCTTAATGTGGGATGTAAAAAATGTTCATTGGAAACAACAAGTACTTTTATCCAAAACAACAAGTAGTTTCTTTCCAAACAACAAGTTCTTTATCCAAAATGTTTCTTTTCCATTCGATACTCAATTATATGTTAACTGGTTGTCAATTTGTCTAGGAGCAAATATTTTTGTTTATAAAAAAATTACTTCAAAACTGCTTTGACACCCTGGGTAAAGACCAAAAAGCTCTTGGTTAGCATCCTTTTATCCTATCCCCTTGTACTTTTATGCCATTATTCCTTTATTCCTTGAACAATATTTTACTGCAACATGTTAATAAAGTTTAGTAAAAGAATTATTAACATATTTTATTTATTACTATCAATATTTGTATTTTTACTAAACTTAAAAAACAATGGCATATTTACAAAAAGGTGAGAAAGCACCGGCATTTGAAGGTGTTAACCAGGATGGTAAAACCATAAGACTGGAAGATTTTAAAGGGAAAAAAGTAGTGTTGTACTTTTATCCGAAAGACGATACCCCAGGTTGTACGGCAGAAGCATGTAATTTAAGGGATAATTATAATGACTTACTAGCTAAAGGTTTTGAAGTTATTGGAGTAAGTCCTGATAATGAAAAATCGCATATTAAATTCACGGGGAAGTATAACCTGCCATTCAACCTGATTGCAGATACGGAAAAAACAATATTACAAGCATACGGGGCCTGGGGAGAGAAAAAAATGTATGGGAAAGCGTATGAAGGAGTACTCAGGACTACATATGTTATTGATGAGAAAGGATATATTGAACATGTTTTTACAAAAGTTGATACTAAAAACCATACAGAGCAAATTTTAAAAAGTATAGTATAAGAATAAACTAAAACTAACATAATAATGGCCAAAGAACAGCAAGTTGATAACATTAAACAACAAAAACTTAAATCGTTAGAACTAACCCTGGGTAAAATTGAAAAAGACTTTGGTAAGGGGGCAATAATGAAAATGGGTGACCATGCCATTGTGAATGTAGCATCTATCCCATCAGGATCCATTGCACTTGACTTAGCACTTGGCGTGGGAGGGTACCCGCGTGGCAGGGTGATTGAAATTTACGGGCCGGAGTCTTCGGGAAAAACAACCCTTGCTATTCATGCCATAGCAGAAGCTCAGAAAGCAGGTGGCATTGCTGCTTTTGTGGATGCCGAACATGCTTTTGACAGGTTTTACGCACAGAAGCTTGGCGTGGACGTTGAAAACCTATACATTGCACAGCCCGATGATGGTGAGCAGGCACTGGAAATTACCGACCACCTTATTCGTTCGGGTGCTATTGATATTATTGTAATCGATTCGGTAGCAGCCTTAACTCCACGTGCTGAGATAGAAGGGGAAATGGGAGATTCGAAAATGGGGTTGCAAGCAAGGTTAATGTCACAAGCGTTGAGAAAATTAACGGCAAATATCAACAAAACAAACACCTGTTGTGTTTTCATTAACCAGTTAAGAGAAAAAATTGGCGTTATGTTTGGAAATCCTGAAACTACTACCGGAGGAAATGCATTAAAATTTTATGCATCGGTTAGGGTAGATATTAGAAAGGTAACCCAGATAAAAGAAGGAGATGAAATACTTGGAAACCGTACCAGGGTGAAAATAGTTAAGAATAAACTTGCACCGCCTTTTAGAAAGGCTGAGTTTGATATAATGTATGGTGAAGGAATCTCAAAAATTGGAGAAATAATTGACTTGGGTGTGGACTATGAAATCCTGAAAAAAAGCGGGTCATGGTTTAGTTATGGAGAAACAAAATTAGGCCAAGGCAGGGATGCTGTGAAAGGACTGCTTGCAGATAACCCTGAACTGGCCGAAGAAGTAGAAGCAAAAATAAGGGAAGCTTTAAAGAAAGGATAAAGACCGAAAATTATCAGGGGGCTTGAATAGTAATAATTTTATGTAAGCTATTAAGCTCCGAGAACTTCGGACTAAATAATTATACTATTCCTATAATTGATTAAGTACTTGTTTTTGATTACCCGCTTTTGTTGAATAATTTATTTTTAAAGCACTGGCTTTTCTTAACTCTTGTTTAACATATGATTTTTTAATAAATAAAAACAAAATCTATGCCAGCTATATTTCGAAAAGATAAAATCTATTCAATCAGGTTGTGACTAGCATTCGAATGATATATTACAGTGCCTGGTTTTTTTACATTAAGATTTTACTCATATCTGATGTATATTTCAAAACTCAAAAATAAAATCTCCTTTTTCTTTTACAGGCAGTTCTACTGTCCATTTATCATAATAAATTAATGACTGTTTGACCTTTAATCTTTTCCCAGATATTCGATCTTCATAAGCCGGAACAAGGCGAATGAATATTTTATCTAATTCATTCCATGCCAAATGTTTTTTGCCTGATGACTGATCTTTTCCAAGAACCTTGCTGTAACTGTATTTAACATGTATCTCTCTTCTGCTGGAAATAAAAGATTTTATATATAGATCAAATGTCCCATAAGCCGTTGGAAATTGAGTAAGTTTAATTTCTTTTCCTTCCTTTAACCATTCACTTGGAATAGAAGAAAGGAAAAATACACCTCCGTTCGGAAGACCATTTTCATCCTTTATCTCATCAATTAAACTTTTCCTGATAAGCCACAGGCCTTCACCGGCTCCGGCTCCCAGGGGTTCAGTAAAAGAACTGTATCCCTGAAGATAGCGATCAATACTATACATTCCAAAACTCCATGGGGCTTCTCTAACAACACGTTCGTATTCCTTCAAATCAAGTCGTTCGGGATAAAATCCAGATACTTCGGGTATGGTATGCCCGTTTTGACTGGAGGCATGAATCATAAAAGATTCAAGTGCAGTAATTGCTTTAACCCGGTTTTCAACATTTAATTTTGACCGTTCTATTAACTCATCAATATAACCAATTGCATATACTGCATCAAGACCGTTATAAAAACGGGGAAGGCCTGCAAATAATCCCCCATGATTTTCCATGTAATCGGTAATCCATTCACTCGGACATCCGGGGTTATTATAGTTAAGAATTCCCAGGTGTAAAAAAAGCGGGGCAAAAAGATTCCAGTAATTACCCAATTTATCATCTGTTAATCGCATATAAGGACCTTCATGATTTCCTTCCTTATGTTCCAATTCTAATGCAAGTGGTAAAAACGGGGGATACGATTCTCTTTTCAAAACTTCATTCATAACCAAAATCAAACGGTTTTTAAAATCACTGGCCTCTGTATCAAACTCATCTGCAACCTTTTGGAACTGTTGTAGTTTTGATTGCCTGAACACATCTGAAGTTTCCAGTAAACCTTTTAAGCAGGTTGCACTTGAGTATATACTATATGCAGGAGTGGAGACATCCCCTCCATAGATATGACTTGGCAACAATCCTCTGCTAATCGACGAACGTCTTTCTTCATCTTCCCTTCTTGCTTTTATAGTCCAGTATCCATTAGAAATAAGAGCAGGAGAAATATTTCTTAGCCAATCAGTGTCACCTGTCAGCCGTGCAACTTCTGCAGCATACCAGGAACTAAGCCCATTGCGGTATTGATGATGGTAATTATTTTTATCAAGGTTTTCTTCAGAGAGAAGAATTTCAACTTGTTTTTTTGATTCTTCTTCCCTTCCCCATTGAGCCAAAGCAACAGTTGCCCAGCCTTCTTCAATTCCAAAATAAGCTTTATAAAAATAAGCTCCATAGCTTAATTGTTCCTTCCCATGATATTGAATTTTGGTAATAGAATAGAGTTGAGTTAACCAGGAATCAATCTTTCTCTTCCATTCAACTGACGGAAGTTCTGCACTGGCTCCGTGGGATAACAGGGTTTCCCATTTTTCTTTAAATTTCTCCTGAGCCATTTGAAATTCTTTTTTGGTAATAGGTTTCGATAAATCTCCGGTTCTTATCTGCGGTGTTGATAAAAATAGTTCTGAATTTTTAGCATCAAATTCAAAAAGCGACTCTGAAATCCCCGAATGTAAAATCCGGATGGGAACACTGGACCGTATAACAGTAGACCCTATCTCATCTGTCATGACATAATCACCTTGTTTTGTAAGGTTAGATTGTGTCTTGAAGTACGGAACAGGTGTCCTTTCAAGAGAAATATCATCCCAGTAATGAGCATTGGGCCTTTTCCCATGGCCAATAACAAAATTTACTTCCTTGCTCGAACCCACTATCTTAAAGTGTACAAATATCTGTGGAATTCCATCCATTATCTCGGAAAATAAACTTTGGATAACTCTAATATCTTCACTATCAGGTACTGGATAAATCCACTCTATAATTAACATGGGAAGAATATGTCCGTTTTCATTTTCAACAAATCTTGTTTGTGCAGATAAAGGTGCTGGCCGGATAATTTCTTTACCCAGACGAATAGCCGGGGCAAACCAAATATCCTTTTTCTTATTCCAATCAGGTTGAGCTTGTGATCCATCACTTCCCGGCCAGGTAACAAACCATTGCCCGTTTTGATAGGCAAACCCTGCATCAGGATCATTGATGCCTGATAAAAGAATTTTCTGGTAATCCAGTGGAAGTGCTTTTTTTTCAAGTTCTTCCCAGGTAAATTCTTTCCCGGGAGAATTTTTTAGCACATCCATTACCGGATCGGTCAGGCACTCTTCCTGTTTTTTAATCTCCTCCTGAAAAAAATTGATATTTTGTACAAAAAGGGGCAATGCTTCACCAAACTTCCCTGCCTCAACTAATTTATAGTTTCTAAGTTCGGTCATAGCTTCCGTTCTTATGGCAGATTCCTTTACCACAATGACCTGATCCCAGAACACATGCCCGGCAGGGCTTCCGTTTACTCCTACATTTCTTCTTACCTTGAACCTGTAAAGAACTCCTTTCTCATATAAATTACCTGGGATTGACCAGGGAATAGCTTTAAGCTCTTGAAAAAGAGCTATTGGTAAAGGTTCTTCGATAATAACAGAACTCCTATCACCAACCGCTTCCCAATGTTCCTTTTCTTTCTTTTCTATAATAAGTGAATTTGGTTCGAAGGAATGATCCCCAAAAAGAAGAAAAAATACTCGGGGAGGATACAAAGTATCAGAAAGTTCAATAATCCCTTCTCCATGTTCCAGAAGAACTTTGTATAGCCATTGTTCTTCGTTTGTTCCTGTTATAATTTGAGACTCAAAAGCAAGCAATAAAAAGATGATAAAAAGCCTGATTAATTTTTTTAGTGAAATCTTTCCCATACTCATATCTTTACAAAAAATATAGTTGAATAACCATAAGTTAAAAATATGAAATTTATGAGATTCTCAATTTCTACTATGGGTTATTATTAATTTGGAGAATTACATAGTTGTACAAAACGATTATATAAAACAAAGCATTTGCAATGGTAGCATCTGAAATAGCTTCAGATGAAAAAATCCACTATTCTATAAAACAATGAGAAGTACTTAGTAAAGATTTAATATATGATCCAATTATAACAAAACCAGTTATATCTGAAGATATGTTGTTTTTGTACGGATACTTTCTAGGTTTACGTATTCTATGCTAATTAGTACCAGTTATACATCCATTTTATCATGCACTTGGAGTAACTGCTAAAACCAATATTTTCTTGTTTTTCAGGATTCATTTAAACCTTTCTTCCTGGTAAATTGTTAGTAAAAAGTTGTACCTTTCTAGTACTTAATTTAAGTAGACCTTGTTTTATTGTAAAATAAGGACTTTATAATTATGAGTAAAAAAACAAAAAAAAACTCCACTCCCATTTATATTGTATCAGGGGGAAAAGGAATAGCCGGACATACTATGGTACATTCATTACTTATTCAATACCCCGATAATAACCTTCCTGTTGTTGTGATACCTGAAGTGCAAACATCCGCTAAAATTGAAGAGGTCGTACTAAAAGTAAAAAAAAGTAATGGACTGCTTACCCATACAATGGTAAATTCAGAACTTAGAAGAAAACTAAAAGAAGTATGCAAAAGATATGATGTCAAAGAGATTGATTTCATGGGGACACTTGCTGATTATATAGAAGAAGAACTTGGGCTTGAGTCTGTTAATGTCCCGGGGCTATATAGAAGAATTAATTCACGTTACTTTGATCGTATTCAAGCTATTGAATATACTATGGGGCATGATGATGGCATTGATCCTAATCGTTTAACCGATGCTGAAATAATACTAATTGGAGTATCAAGGGTAGGTAAAACTCCTTTAAGTGTTTATATGTCAATGTTTGGCTGGAGAGTTGCAAATGTTCCCATTATTCCGGGTATTAAGCCACCAAACGAGTTATTCAAGGTTGATCCTAACAGGATTTTTGGCTTAACAATAAATATTAACTACTTAATTGCGCAACGACATAAACGATTACTTCAAATGAAAAACGTTGATAACCAAAACTATATAGATTTTGCAAGTGTAAAAAATGAACTTCAATATGCTAATCTTTTATTTGAAAAATATAAGTTTACTAAAATTAATGTTACTAATAAGCCCATTGAAACAAGTGCTAATGAAATAATCGGGTATGTTTCCGACCGTTTTGGTTATGAAGACCAAGGTTTTAAATTACCTAAAAGCTAAGCCTAATATAAGAAATTTAAATTTATGTAAAAGCCGTTCTTACCATCTTTCTTACTCAAGGCCATACCATAATTAAGAGCAACAACAAAATTCTCGTTAAGGGCAAAATGAAGTCCTGCTCCATAAGCAACATGCATCGACTCTTTTTCTCCGGGAAAGAACATTTCCTTTTGGTCGGCAGGTACGCCTGATGTATCTATCTCGTATTTGTTAAGTACCATACCCATATCAGTAAAAGCATTCAGGGCAATATAGAAATTTTGATTCAATAGGATGGTCCTCAGAAATTTCCATCTGAACTCAAAGTTACCATATGTAAAATCTTCACCGACGATCCTGTTTCGCAAAATTCCTCTTACGGTTTTTGCTCCTCCCACTCCATCACGTGTAAACCCGGGGGCAGTATTATAAACAAAAGGTAACATGTAATAAGGCATTTTACCAGAAAGTTTACCCTGGTATGAAACACGATAAGCAAATGACAACTTCTTTTCAACTAAGGTAAAATATTGCCTGTGGGTAAAGGCAATTCGTGAATAAGCATAATCGCTACCCAGAAACAAAGGAGATAAAATCAATTGAAATTCGGTCCAGGTACCTCTCATGGGGTTTGGCTCATTATCACGGGTATCAAAAATAAGCCCGAGCTTTATTAAATTTGTTTTACCGCCGTCTTTTTGATCTTCCGGAATAACTCCCCAATCAACATATTTATCATATAAAAGGGTTGTATCGGGTAATAGATTTTTTTCATCTTTCCCCTTATTTAATTTTTCTATATCAACACTACTTATTTTATTTGAAGTATACTCTATTCCTCCAAACCAACGAAAATTAGTGCTTAGCTTACCATAAAAATCAGTCCTTAATTTTCCCAATTTTCGTTCAACCCGGTAAAACATTCTTGAAATATAATCTGTACTTTCATCATTCTCAAAATTTATGTTATAATTTGCTTCATATCCATTAAACCCATAAAAATCAAGAGCCTGTTCGGTCAACAGGTTTGCTTCGACTGATAACCGGATACCAGGAATTAAATGCTCCGAATCATATACAAATTGGTTTATTCCACTGCCTTTAGTGGTTCTTGACCATTCAAAATAGATGGAATGGAAGTATTTCGGGTAGGTTGATCCATCTCCAAAATGAAAGAAATTTACAACTCCGCCGTATTTAAATCCAATATCAGAATCATAAGATATGGCAGGTAAAGCGCCAAAAGTCCATCCTGTTTTTATCTTCTCCTGTTTATCCTTTATTTTTGTAGTGTCTTGGCTAATTACTGCTATAGCAGGATATAAAAGAACAAGCATGAAATAGAGCCAATTTAATTTCATAGGGTTTAAGAAATAATAATAATTTTTTTAATATCACAAATCTGATTAAATTTCGAAAAATTAATTAATATATCCATAATCTACAATTTTATTTATCTGGACTTACCTTATGATAAGTCCAAATTGCAGATTAAAGGATTTTAATAAGAAATATTTTATGAACCATCAGCGCTATCTAATTCTTTCTATTTCACTTATTTTTTCTGTTCATTTTAAAGGGTATATGCAGGAACTTTATATGCCGTATAACCTTAAACAAGCTTATGAAAAAGGCACAAGATCATTCAATGGAAATCCGGGAGATAACTATTTTCAAAACGGTTCTTCGTATAAAATTAAGGCATCTTTTGATCCGGAAACAAAATGGCTAAAAGGAAACGAATGGATCACTTATCATAACAACAGCCGTCATTCCTTAGATAAAATTGTGCTTAGAATTTACCAGGACCTGTTTAAGAAAGGAAATCCCCGAGACTTAACATTGCAACCAGAAGACATTCACGACGGCACCATCATAAAAAAAATAAGTATTAATGATACCTTAATTGACCTTAATGATATTTATGCCATTCAAAGAAAAGGCACAAATATGATCCTTATGCTCAATAAGCACCTTTTGCCAGGAAAATCTGTTCATCTTTTTTTGTCATGGGAATTCAAGTTACCTGAAAAAACACAGAGAAGATACGGAACATACAATAAAACTTCGTTTTTTGTGGCTTACTGGTACCCCCAGGTTGCTGTATATGATGATATTGACGGATGGGACTTAATTGATTTTACAGGGACACATGAATTCTACAACGACTTTTGTGACTTTAACATTGAAATAACTGTTCCGGCTAATTATTTGGTATGGGCAACGGGGGATTGGGAAAATCCGGATAAAATCCTGAAAGAGCCCTATTTGTCAAAACTAAAAGCAGCCCATGCCTCTAATGAGGTGATAAACATAATATCAGAAAACGATTCATGGAATGTCTCAAAAAACAAGAAAAAAAATACCTTTGCCTATATAGCCTCCAATGTAACAGATTTTGCTTTTGCTGTTAGCAATAATTATTTATGGGACGCTGCAAGTATTAAACCTGAAAATTGTAACAATAGGGTGATGATGCAAGCTATCTATCCCAAAAAATCTATAGATTTTTACTCGGTTGTTGAAATAGGGAAACAAACAATTAAAATGCTATCAGAAGATATTACCGACATTTGTTTCCCATTTCAAAATGTCACTGCCTTTAACGGATCAGGGGGGATGGAATTTCCAATGATGATTAATGATGGAGATTATGAAAATTATAGCAGGGCTGTTTATGTGACCTCCCACGAAATTACTCACATGTATTTCCCTTTTTTAGTGGGCATTAATGAAAAGAAGTACGCATGGATGGATGAAGGCCTCGTTACATTGTTACCCAAAGAAGTTGAAAAAAAATTAGTCAAAGGGATTTTTCCTTATAAAAAATTACGAGATATATTTGAAGACTTTTCAGGCAACGAACAGGAAATTCCTATGATGGTCCCTTCAAATCAGTTGAGAGGGACGACTTATCGAATGCATGCTTATTACCGTCCATCGAATGCATTTTATTTTCTTAGGGAATATTTAGGATATAAGAGGTTTAACGAAGCCCTTCAACAGTTTATATTAAGCTGGCAGGGCAAACATCCAACTCCTTATGATTTATTCTTTACATTTAACCATATAACCGAAGAAAATCTTAACTGGTATTGGGACGCTTGGTTTTTCAAACCCGGATGGGTAGATATGGCCATTGAGAATGTAACAATATACGATAATGAATGTAAAGTTACCCTCATTAATAATGGCAGATTACCAGTACCTATTATATTATATTTTGTATCTGAGGATAACAAAAAAGAGACGATTACCATATCTGCTAATGTATGGAAGGATGGAAATAACAAATATATTTTATCAAAGCAAATTAATGAACCACTAAAAGAAGTATATATTGATGAATTTTCCATACCTGACAAAAATTATAGTAATAACCATTTTATTATTACCAACTAAATTCAGAAATAATGAAAACCTTCAAACGAATTCTTCAAATTACTCTAAGCCTGTTAATCATCATTTTTATAGTATGTTTAGTTTATGTGAGGCATTTATCACATAAAGCATTGCCAGATTATAATGCAAACATTCCATTAAAGGGCTTGACTAATAATGTAGAAGTTTACAGGGATGAATATGGTATGCCTCATATCTATGCAACTAATGAAAAAGATCTTTATACTACTGTAGGATATTTGATGGCCCAGGACCGTTTATGGCAAATGGATTTGCTTCGAAGGGTAACTTTAGGAAGACTTTCTGAAATTTTTGGTGAAAGTTTTATTCATACCGATCTTCTTTTAAGGGCCCTTAAGTATTCAAAAAAGTCTAAAATGTTATTAAAAAGCAACGATGAAAATTTTGTAAACATACTAAATGCTTTTGCTAATGGTGTTAACCAGTTTATTGAATCACATAAAAATAAACTTCCCCTTGAGTTTACATTGCTTGACTATAAACCAGAGCCATGGGAACCTTTTCATTCATTAAATCTTATTGGCTATATGGCATGGGATTTGAAAGCCGGATGGAATGAATTTTTGCTTGAAGATATTAAAAAGGCTGTTGATTCTGTTCATTTTTCCGAACTATTGCCGGATTCATCAATTGACAAATCTTATATTTTTCCTGGTTATGATTCTATTATGAAAACTATTTCATTTAGTAAAGAAATAATGGCTGCGATTGGAAAAATTGATGAGTTAGGTATAGAAATATTTAATGCCAGCAATAATTGGGCAGTTTCTGGGGACAAATCTAAAACCGGCAAGCCAATACTTGCAAACGACATGCACCTCAGTTTCAACTTGCCGGGAATATGGTACCAAATGCACCAGGTAATTAAAGGACAACTAAATGTAACAGGATTGGTACTTCCGGGTCAACCTCTTATTATTTGCGGGCATAACGAAAATATAGCCTGGGGGATGACAAACACTTTTGTTGATAACATTGACTTTTACCTGGAAAAGGTAAATACAGAGAACAAAAGTCAATATCTCTACCTTAATGAATGGAAAAATTTTCAAATAAAGAAAGAAACTATTCATACCAAAGAAGGAAATAATATTAAAAAAGAAATCTGGTTTAATCACAGGGGGCCGGTAATTTCCGAATTCAAAGGGATACATGATAATGTAGTAACCATGAAGTGGGTTGGAGATGAATACAGTAATGAATTTAGGACCGTCTACCTGCTTAACCATGCGAAAAACTGGGGAGATTTTAAAAATGCTGTCCATACTTTTAAATCTATAAGTCAAAACATTGCGTATGCAGACGTGGAAGGAAATATTGGATTATACTGTTGTGCGGGTGTTCCAATAAGGAATAGAGATATTGGATATGGGATTTTACCTGGTTGGACAGATAAATATGAATGGAAAGGCATGGTCCCTTTTAATGAATTGCCCCATATATATAATCCTAAATGCGGTTACGTAGCATCGGCAAATAATAAAACAGTTAGTAACAGTTACCCCTATCATATTGGCTCATGGTATGCATTACCACACCGAATGGATCGTATCAGGGAATTACTTGAGACACAAAAAAAGCTTTCAGTTGAAGATTTCAAAAGTATTCAACTTGATCAAAAATCGAAACTGGTTGAGCAATTTTCAGGCAGAATGACAGAAGCTTTTGATAATTATCAAAATCAATCACAATTGGTTGAAAAATATATATCGATGTTTAAAAGTTGGGATGGAAATTATAACAAAGAAAGTGTTGAAGCAACAATTTTTGAATTCTTTTACCTTACATTAATCAAAAATATTTTTTCAGATGAGCTTGGAGAAGAGCTCTTTAACAAGTTTTTCAATGTATCGAAACTAGGCAGGACATCTTTAAACCGGGTTTGGCGGAATGAACAGTCGGTATGGATAGATGATATTCATACAGAAAAAAAAGAAACATGGAATGATGTGATCATAAAAAGTTTTGAAGAGGTTATAGCTAAGCTGAATGATCAATATGGTACCGATGACTCAAAATGGAAGTGGGGAAATATCCATCAGCTTACTTTAAAACATCCATTATCTGAGGTAAAAATACTCAACTGGGTCTTTAAACTTAACCGGGGGCCATACAAGGTTGGAGGAAGTTTTCATACCATCTCTCCTTATAGTTATTTTTTCCCTAATCCCGGAAATGTTACTCACGGTGCTTCGCACAGGCATATCTTTTCTTTGGCAGATTGGGACAAATCGCTTACCATAATTCCTACAGGAAATTCAGGAATACCGTCAAGCAAGCATTATTGTGATCAAACAAATTTATATATTGATGGAATGTATAAGGAAGATTTATTTAAAGAAGATTTAGTTAAGTCAAAAGCAAAATATCATATGACTTTTTCGCCTGAACGTTAATCGTTGCATTAATTAATTTAATGATAAACTATCCATGCATCAGGTTCTTCGTTATTTCTTATTTTTTTTAATTCTTTGGTAGCAACAGATTTATCAAAAAAAGATGCATAACTTACTGCGTGAAGGTTTCCTATTTTACCAAATTTTTCAGCTTTATATCCCATTCTTCTGAGCTCTTTGACAAGTGCATCAGCATTGCTCTCAATTCGGAAACATCCGGCTACAATATAATATCTTTTCTCGGCATAACCAGCTTGAGAACTTGTTAATACTGATGTTTCAGGTTCTTCTTCAATACCATTTAGTTGTTCTGCTATTTGTTCTTCCTTGTCTAGCTGAACTCCAGAAGTACCATCTTCTGTCCTTTCTTCCGTATCGGAAATAGATTCTTCGGTTTTCCCTTTATTTTTTTTGAAAAAGCTTTTTACTTCATCATTGTATACAAACCAAACAATAATTGCTCCATTAATAATTAATATTATAAAAATCCAGAGAACAATTTGTAAAGTGTTGCTCTTATCTTTGCCTTTTGCTACATGCTTCTCCGGCGGTTTTTGTGCAGTACCGGGCTTACCGAACGTTACTGTTTCTGTTTGGGGTTTCTGAACAGTAACCGTAACTTTATCTTCTTTTTTCTTTGTTTGTTCAGAAAAAACAGGTTTCTTTTCTTCTATAATTGATTGTGAGGTATCTTGTTTAGGTTTCTCTCCAACTATCGGTTTTTCTTTTGGTTGTTCTTCAATTACAGGTTTTTCTTTTGCTTTTTCTTCGAATTTTTGTTCAATTTCAATGGTAGATTTTGTTGTTTTTATATCTTCTGTTTTTTTCTTCTCGCTACTTTGTTTTTTATCCTGTCCAATATCTTTTTCCTCAACAAATGCTATTTTCCCGGAACTCTCCTTCATAAGTTTACCTAACCCTTCAAAAAAAATATCTTCACCCTTTTTAAGTTTTTGATTAGCCTCTTCTACAAATGTGGTAATCTTCTCTTTTGCAGCATCTTTATCAATCTTTTCCGAGCTAGCGATATAATCAATCAATAATCCATCATTATAACGGAGAAACTCATTAAAGACAACAATTTTGGGAGTTTTCTGTTTAATGATAAAAGCCCCGAAATCCGGTATAATTACCCTGGAATTTGTATTTAGTAAGTCATTTATACTTTTATCCATTACTTTATATATTATATCCTTATTAAAAATATTAAATTAATATTTATTTTCAAATTTACTGTTTGTTTTATTTCAACAACTTAATATTATCTATATTTATTATATTTAATGCTTTATTTAGTTTTATCCAAAATAATAAAATAAAATAAATTTACCATTTACAAATGAAATATAAAAAAATATTGGGAATTGATATTGGAGGTTCGGGAATAAAAGGCGCCCCGGTTAATACAAAAAGCGGCAACCTGCTTGATGAGCGGCATCGAATTCCTACTCCTGATCCTTCTACCCCGGAAGCCGTTGCAAATGTCATAAAACAAATTGCAAAGCATTTCAAATGGAAAGGGCCAATTGGTTGTGGATTCCCGTCCGTAGTTCTTAATGGAGTGATTAAAACCGCGGCAAATATTGATAAATCGTGGATTGATGTTAATGTTGAAAAGTTAATTACTAACGTTACAGGATTACCAACTTGTGTTGTAAATGACGCAGATGCAGCAGGAATGGCGGCCATAAAATTTGGAGCGGGGAAAAAGGTTAAGGGTACAGTAATTATGTTAACGGTTGGTACAGGTATTGGTACTGCTTTTTTTACACGTGGCAAACTTTTAGCAAATACTGAAGTAGGTCATTTGGTGCTAAATGGCCAGGATGCTGAAAAATATGTTTCGGATGCAACACGAAAAAGTGAGAAACTCAATTGGCCAACCTGGGGTAAACGATTTAACCAATATCTTATGGAAATAGAAAGGTTATTTTGGCCCGAGCTAATTATAATAGGGGGCGGTGCAAGTAAAAAAATTGAAAAATTTGCCAATCAAATCACTATAAAAACAAAAGTAGTACCTGCAAAACTGTTAAATGAAGCCGGTATTATTGGTGCAGCAATAGCTGCACGAGCTAATAAAAATGAGCTAGAGATATTGGTAAATAAAGAGAATAAAAGTTGAAGGTTTTAAGAAAATGAAGGTTTAAAAGCCGTACGGTTCAATATAGATCGACCAAGAGTAATCTCATCTGTATATTCCAGTTCATCACCAATTGAAACACCTCGAGCTATTGTTGAAACAAGTATATTATAATCCTTAAATCTTTTATAAATATAAAAACTTGTGGTATCACCCTCCATGGTTGTACTTAATGCCAGGATAAGTTCGGTTACAGAACCTTTTTTTACTCTTTCTTCAAGTTCTTTTATCGATAGGTCATTTGGCCCTATACCGTCCATAGGAGATATTATTCCACCCAAAACATGATACACCCCTTTATACTGATGGGTATTCTCAACGGACATAACATTCTTTACATTTTCCACTATACAAACAATCGAGTGGTCACGTGATTTATCCGAACAAATATTGCAAATGGCAGTGTCGGAAATATTCTGGCAAATCTCACAATGTTTAATTTCATTACGAAGTTGAATTATTGTATTGCCAAAACTGTTAACAACCTCTTTATCTTGTTTTAACAAATGTAATACCAACCTTAAAGCTGTTTTATGCCCTATTCCCGGAAGTTTGGCAAATTCTTCAACAGCCGCTTCCAATAGCTTTGATGGAAATTGAATATAATTCATTACTCTTTTGGTTACATGCCTATATTCATTATTTTGCAGATATACAAAGTGTGGTTTATCGCAAATATAAAAATTATTGTCATCTATACAAGAGGTATGGGATACGTCCGTCGTTGTATCATAAAGCTATCTTGTATTTGCCTTTCTCAAAATTAGAAATGTAATAATCTCACCAATCTTATCCTTAATCATTTGACCATGTGCTCTCAGTCTAATTTTGGTAATCCAATTTAACCATTGAAATATCCTCAAAATCACATTTGCCTAAAATTACATCCGCTAATCTTTTTTCCAAATTAATATCATTTAACATAAAATCTGTGAAAGGGAACACACTTGCAATACTTGCTCTAAAAAGCATAGAATATGCTAATCGTTTAAACTTTAAATAATCCAGATTATAGAATGTTTTATAAAATAATCCCTTATTGATTCTAGTCTTGAAGTAACTGTTTTTATCGTATCTTAAATTATAAAAACAATCCGCAACATGAGACTCAAGATCATTTCCTAAAAAACTTTCACAAGATGGACACAATAAATAGTCTTCTTTTGCTGTATCTTGTTTGAATGACTTATGTCCCAAAATATTTGCTTCATTTAACTTATAAACTCTGGTAATTTTCTTCAACTTTTTCATAGTATCTCCAAAAAAACTAGGAAAGATATGACAATTAGTCTTTGTTGCAGAATTTATGTTACACATTGGACAAATCTTCATAATAGAATTATTTTGATGCAAATCGCAACAGTTTTCATTCAGTGCAGATATAATTGCCTGATTATCAAATCAAAAGTCTTTATGTCTGAAGATATATGAAAATTCACCCAAGCATTAAATTTCTGATTAGTTGGCAATTACATTTATACAGTATTTATTACCGGTTATTTTTCCCAGATCACTGGCACTTGATAATTCTTAAACTTCTCATCTTTTGTAATAATTGATAAATTCTCGCGGATGGCTTGAGCAATAATAGTCCGATCAAAAGGATCTTGATGGTGGAAATATAATTTGGCATTTTTAAGAATTTGGTTAACTGTAATTGGCAGTATCTCAAATCCTGTTTCTTCAATTATTTGAAATATCCTTTCTAAATCAGAATTTAAATCTAATCGATCTAATGAATGTTTTATTGCTATTTCCCAATAAGTTGCTATACTTACAAAACAATCATTTTCAGTATTTTCGATTAATTGTCTTGTTTTTGGAGGTAACTTTTTGTCTTCAGTAATAAACCATATTACTGCATGGGTATCAATTAACAAGTCCATTAGATATATTCGTTAAATCCTTCAATTGGATCATCAAAATTACTTTTCATATTTATAAGCCCTTTTGCTTGGCTTGGTATCCTTTTTTTTATTTTTTTTGACTTTTTTATTGATTTTTGTTTTAGGAAATCAATAAAATCAGAAACCTCTGCCTTTAAATTCATTGGTAATCCTGATAATTTAGTATATAATTGAATATCTGTCATACTCGTTGAGTTTTAATAAGTCAAAGATATGAAAAATTCATCAAGTCCAAATATTGTCTATAAAATGGCTTGTGCCCAAAAGCATACGATAAAAATATAATCAATTCATTCTGGGTACAATTTTTTTGAAAGAATTGTTTTTAGTAATCTTGTATATTAGATTAATATAAACTTTTATGAGTCCGGGAATATTATTCATCATAATTGCCATATATTTTTTATTACTGATACTTGTATCGTGGTTAACGGGTAAAAGTGCAAATAATTATTCCTTTTTCCTCGGGAACAGACAATCGCCATGGTTTGTTGTAGCCTTTGGCATGATTGGCGCATCTTTATCAGGAGTAACTTTTATTTCGATCCCAGGAGAAGTCGGGTCAAGTAATTTCTCGTATTTACAAATTGTTTTTGGTTATTTAGTAGGTTATGTTGTAATAGCAAATGTGCTTATACCTCTTTATTACAAGCTGAATTTAACTTCCATTTATGTTTACCTGAAACAACGGTTTGGCCTGGTTTCTTACCGTACCGGATCATTCTTTTTTCTCGTTTCCCGAATAATTGGCGCCTCATTCAGGCTTTACCTGGTGGCTATGGTGCTTGATAAATTTATACTATCTGCCTGGGGGGTCCCATTTTGGATGTCTGTGGCAATTACGATACTTTTTATCTGGATATATTCATTTCGGGCGGGAATTAAAACCATTGTCTGGACAGATACATTACAAACTTTATGTATGCTTTTAGCCGCTATATTTTCCATTTATTTTATTACCAACGAATTAAACCTGTCATTTGGCGAAATGATACAAAAAATTAAGTTTAGTCACTATTCTGAAATTTTTGTGTGGGATTGGAAACTAAAAAATAATTTTTTTAAACATTTTATTAGCGGGGCTTTTATCAGTATAGTAATGACAGGCTTGGACCAGGATATGATGCAGAAAAATCTAAGTTGTAAAAATATAAAGGAAGCAAAGAAAAACATCTACTGGATGAGCTCTTCACTTATTGTTGTGAATTTGGTTTTTCTTTCACTTGGAGCTTTGCTGTATATTTATGCGCATTCAAAAGGCCTGGTCATTGAAAATGTTTTAAACCCCGAAATCCCTGCCAATTGTAAACTAGGATTACTTAATGCACAAACAACTTTATATGAATGTAGTTCTACCGATCAACTTTTCCCTTACTTATCATTGTATCATCTTCCTGTTTTCGCAGGAGTTGTTTTCATTCTTGGACTTATTGCTGCTGCCTACTCAAGTGCGGATTCCGCACTTACTGCTTTAACTACCTCTTTCTGCGTTGATTTTTTGGGTTTTAAAGAAGACACTAACCGTTTACATACTAGGTATATTGTTCATGCCGGATTCTCAATATTGCTTTTCATGGTAATAATTCTTTTTAGGCTAGTGAATAACGATAGTGTAATAAACTCTCTGTTTACCTTAGCGGGATATACTTACGGCCCTTTACTCGGCTTATATGCTTACGGGTTATTTACCAAAAATAAAATTAAAGATAAATGGGTGCCCGTCATTGCAGTTGTGTCCCCGGTTATATGTTATTTTATAAGCATAAATTCTAAAAAATGGTTTCATGGATATACGTTTGGTTTTGAATTATTGATTTTAAATGGGGCTTTAACATTTCTCGGGTTAGTAATACTTCGGTTGCGAAGAAGCAGAAGAAACTAATAAATTAATGAAACAACTGGTAAGAAAAGCAAAAATAGTTGGCACAGGATCATATCTTCCTAAAGATATTTTTACTAACCAATACCTGGAAAAAATAGTTGATACCAATGATAAATGGATTTTTGAAAACTTAGGAATAAAAGAACGTCGAATAGCCGGTAAAGATGAATCAACAAGTGATCTTGGAACAGAAGCAGCCATAAATGCAATTAAAAATTCAAATCTTGCTGCCAACGATATAGACTTAATTATTGTTGCCACCTCAACACCTGACAGACTTGCCCCATCAACAGCATGTATCATACAAGATAAGTTACAGGCATACAATGCAGTAGCTTTTGATATTGCTGCTGTTTGTTCCGGTTTTCTCTATGGCATGTCAGTGGCATGTCAGTTTATTGCCAGTGGAGTATACGATAATGTACTAGTAATAGGGGCAGATACTTTTTCACGGATTACTGACTGGAACAGACGGGATTGTGTATTCTTTGGAGATGGTGCCGGGGCTGCAATTTTATCACACGCTGATGACTCGGAGGGATTTCTTGCATTCAGATTATATTCAGACGGAAAAGGTAAATATAATTTTACTATACCTGCCGGAGGCTCAGAATTACCGCCAACTTCTGAAACTATCGAGAAAAAATTACATTATTACCAAATGAATGGTAAAGCTGTTTATGAAACGGCCACAAAATTTCTTCCAAAAGTTATTAAAGAAGTCCTGGATGATTCGGGAATATCTGTTGATGATATAAAATATTTAATCCCTCACCAGCCAAGTATAAAAATACTAAAAGACACAGCTGATATTCTTGGGTTGCCCTTTGAAAGGGTAATGACCAATATGGAAAAGTATGCTAACACTTCTGCCGGTACTATTCCGATTTTACTTGATGAGGTAAACCGTGCAAAAAAAATTAACAAGGGTGACATTATTTTATTTGCTGCCGTAGGTAGTGGATGGACATACGGTGCGTCGGTTATTAAATGGGCTTAAAAGCTGGGATTAAAAAAAAATAGAGATATCATTATTGTATATTTGAAGAAAAGCCGTAAATTTTGCTAAATTCTAAAATACAAAAGATGATATTAATAACCGGTTCATCCAAAGGTATAGGAAGATATTTAACCGAGAAATTCCAATTGGATAAGGAAATTGTTTATGGAACTTATTTTAACAATCTTCCTACTAAACCAAGCAATTTTTTTTCTAAAGTGGACATTTCTAATTTCAATGAGATTGTAGAGTGGATATATAAAATTAGAAATGAACTGAAAAATATTGTATTACTAAATTGTGCAGCTATAAACTATAGCACTTATGCCCATAAATCTGATTTAAATAAATGGCATGAAGTAATTCATGTAAACCTAATAGGAACGTTTAATGTAATTAGAGCAATTTTGCCCATCATGCGTGAACAAAATTATGGGCGAATTATTAATTTCTCTTCTGTTGCAGCCCAGAAAGGAGTGCCAGGGACCAGTTCATATGCTGCATCAAAAGCTGCTCTGTGGGGTATGTCAAAAAGTATAGCAGCAGAAAATGCGGAAAAAAACATTACGATAAATAACCTGAACCTGGGTTATTTCAAATTGGGAATGATTGACCAGGTACCATCTAAACTGCAGCTCGAATTAAAAAAAAATATTCCATCCGGTGATTTTGGTAATCCCGAAGATATTTATAAAGCCGTAAATTTCTTAATTAATTCCAACTATGTAAATGGGAGTTCTATTGACATTAACGGTGGATTGTTTTAATCCAAACTATGTATAGAGAAATGCATCCTGATGTTCTAATTTAGAAAAAAAATAAATAGTCACACTGTTTTTTAATCGCCTGATCTATTTTATTTTAGTTTAAATATAACGTTACTCAATAAAGGTTTGTTTAAATAGGCTATTTAAATCAACAAGTTGAACTTAGTGAGATAGCAAAATTTAAGTATATTTGCAGCTTATTTTAAATCCAACAGATAAAACAACGCTTTAAAACATTGCATATCAATGCAGTATAACTTATTATTGAAATTTGTAAACATAATAAAAATAAATGTTAAATTATTAAAATTCAGTAAATATGATTGATTCAATATTTTGGATAATACCAATTGGAGCGATTTTGGCTTTAATTTTTGCTTATGTTTTTTTCAAAAACATGATGAAAAACCCGGAGGGTAATGATAAGATGAAGGAAATTGCCAAACATGTGAGAGATGGTGCTATGGCATATTTAGGCCGTCAATATCGTGTAGTTGGAATGGTATTTGTAATCTTATTAATTATTCTGGCCATTCTAGCATATTTTGGAGTTCAAAATCCTTTTGTACCGGTGGCTTTTTTAACCGGGGGGTTCTTTTCCGGGTTATGCGGTTATCTGGGAATGCGAACGGCAACACATGCATCTGCTCGAACAGCAAATGGAGCCATATCTTCGTTGAATAAAGGACTGCAGGTGGCTTTTCGAAGCGGTGCTGTAATGGGACTTGTTGTTGTGGGTTTTGGGTTGCTTGATATTGCCCTTTGGTTTTTATTTCTCAATAAAGTAATCTATACTCCTGAACATATGGAGGCTGGTCTTACATTTCTTGGTCTTGACCTGGTTAAAGTTGGAACTGATGAAGCGCATAAGCTTTTCGAAATTACAGCTACAATGCTAACGTTTGGAATGGGAGCTTCAACCCAAGCATTATTTGCACGTGTTGGTGGAGGAATATACACTAAAGCTGCCGATGTAGGTGCAGACCTTGTTGGTAAAGTAGAAGCAGGTATACCGGAAGATGACCCGAGAAACCCGGCTACAATAGCTGATAATGTTGGTGATAATGTTGGAGACGTCGCAGGAATGGGAGCTGACTTGTACGAATCATATTGTGGCTCAATATTAGCAACAGCTGCATTAGGTGCAGCATTACCTGCACTTGTCCTTGAAAAAACAGGGCTTACAGCCATGAAAGCCGTAATTTCTCCCATGATAGTTGCTGCTATCGGTATTGTATTATCTATTCTTGGCATATTCATGGTTAGAACAAAAGAATCTGCCACACAGAAAAATTTATTAAATGCATTACTTTTGGGTACTGGAGGAAGTTCATTTTTAATACTAGTTGCTGTTGCAATTTTGGCATATTTTCAATGGATTACCTGGGGGATTTTCGGATCGGTTGTAGCCGGGTTAGTTGCCGGGGTAATAATCGGACAAG
>CAZWGG010000008.1:11656-25721 GCA_964633305.1 uncultured Bacteroidales bacterium | reverse complement strand
AAAGACTATTTTAATTTTTATGATTATAAACTTGATAAAGTTTCCAGATACAAGGGCTTGCCGGCTTATATTATAAATTTTGACCAAAAAGATAATGTTAAATTTCCTTACTACAAAGGAAGAATTTTTATTGATAAAGAATCTTTTGCAATTGTACGGGTCGAATTTGGAGTTAGCCCAAAAGGAATAAAGTATGCCAGTGACATTTATGTGGTTAAAAGCCCTTTATCACTAAGAGTTAAACCATTAACAGCAAATTACCAAGTTAATTACAGAAAATTTGATGAAAATTGGAATTTAAATCATGTCAGAAGTGAAATAAGTGTTAATGTTAAACGTAAGAAAGAACAAAGAAGAAGAAAAAAACTTCATTTTACATTCTGTTCTATTTCCGAATTTGTCATAACAGAAAAAGATACAACAAACATTGAAAGGTTTAAAGTGAATGAAATTTCAAGACCAAAACACATTTTAATAAGACAAATTGCAGAAACAGACGAAAATTTCTGGGGTAAAAATAATATTATTTTGCCCGATGAGCCATTGCTTAAAACAATCGCTAAACTAAACGAGCAAAATGGCTTCAAAATCCATCAGAATCTACCTGTTGCTCGCAGTGAAGAATAGAGCACATATCAAAGGCTTCTTACTATGATTAATAATACACGTTTTTTATTCATCTTACTTTTTACAATTTTATTAACAGGATTTAATAATGATGACGACTTCCTGAACACTTTAAGAAAAAGAGCGGAATTGTATAATTCGAATAATCCTGTTGAAAGGGTTTTTATTCAAACAGACCGCTCATTTTACAAACCTGGTGATTTAGTATGGTTTAAGGCTTTATTGCAAAATACGTCAAACCATACATCAATAAGTCGTGATTTATTTATTAAACTAATTGATGTTTTTGGAAACCAAGCTTTGTATCTGCGTTATCCTGTATTTAATAATGAATCAAATGGATATCTTATTATTCCCCCTTATATTAAACAAGGAAAATATAATCTTCTGGGATATACAAGCTGGATGAAAAACCAGGATTATTCAAATGCATTTTCTAAAGAAATAATTGTAAGTAATTCGATTGAACGTAAACTTCTTTTCACTATTAACTATTCAAAGGATATTTATTATCCGGGAGAGGAAGTAATTGCAAATGTAAAGTTTATAAAAACAGATGGTACTCCACATAAGTTTGCCAGATTCAGGTATGTGTGTCAAACAATTGATAAACAAATAGTTAAAAAAAATGGTATAACGAATGAAAACGGAATAGGAACAATTCGTTTTTTTTTACCGGAGAATTCTGATATTGACTTTACTATTGCCGAATTTTCGATAAAACATAAAAAGAATAGGGAGAAATTTATCGAAAATATACCTCTAGCTAAGAAAAATATTATTCTTTCAATTTTTGCAGAAGGAGGAAATATGATTGCAGGAGAGAAAACACAAATTGCTTTTAAAGCAGAAGATGTATACGGATTTCCTGTAGATGTTGAAGGAATAGTAGTTGATGAGCAAGGGGAAAAAATTCTTCCAATAAAAAGTTCTTATAAAGGATTAGGAAAGTTCATATTTACTCCCGAAGAAAAAAAATATAAAATACAAATTACAAAGCCAGCTAATACAAATGTCGATTATTATCTACCGGAAGTCAAAAGGGAAGGAATAAAAATAAACTTCATTGGTATTGAAAATGACGAAATTATTCTATCTGCTAAATCGACTTTTTCTGATCAAAAAAGTCCAACATATTGGGTTGGAGAAGAAAACAGGGAGATATGTTGGTCGGATTGTATTTACTTAGCTAAGGATAAAATTGTTAAAATACCTGTTCAACATTTTAAAAATGGAATGGTAAAGTTTACTGTTTTTAATGATAAAAAATTAGTGATTGCTGAAAGAACAATTTATATCCCTTCTGAAAAACTAAATAACAAAATTAAAGTTGAATGTAATAACCATATATTTTTTACAAGAGAAAAAGTCCAGGTGAAAATAGAAGGAATTGATGGAAAAAATGTAAAATCTTCCCTATCAGTGGTGAATAACCAATATATAAATAAGAATGAGATTAGTGCCGATCTTTATTTTAATTTTATAACCACGCTTAAAGATATCAATCCGTTACTTCTTCAACGAGATATGACCAAAAATGTAGTTGACCTTATCACTATGACACACCAGGTTATATCTTTACCTTTACAAGATCTTTTCAAAACCAATAAAACGAACCTTCCTAAATATTATAACCAAAATGGACTTGTTGGTCAGGTTCTGGATAAAAAGAAAAAACCGGTTAATAATGCTAAAATAAAAGTATTTCATTTACTTGACATGAATTCCTTTGAAACAGAATCTAACGATCAAGGGATTTTCAATATAGACTTTTATAACAATATAATCAATTTCAAATATTTAAATATAGCCGTTGTAAATGATAATGGTAAATCAAATACAAATATTTTATTGTATGACTATTATTCTGAAAATCTTCTTGATTGCTATTCAATTGATAAATCGAACTGGCCAATATTGGTGTTTATTGACCTGGTAAAGTTTAAAAACCCGGATTTATTATACACGGGAAATTTTAACAAGTCTGAATTTAAAGAAACTGCTGTTGAACAAAAAAAACAATATGATTATGAACGTTATTCGAAATATACCAATGTTCTGGATATTCTTAAAGATATAAAAAGTTTTTCCATACTGAATGATAAAATAGTATTTTCGGAAAAAGAAACATTATTTGATTCACAACAGGGTGCTTTAATCGTTATTGATGGTATTGAGAAAAGCAGAAATATTGATATTTTAAATTATCTGTCCCCAAAAGATATTCGTGATATTTCCATAGTATCTTCTCCTTCTGACATCCCAAAGTATTCAAGCCAGAACAAGATGGGATTGATAGAAATAACCACCATCCGAAACCAAAATACTACCTCTCCGGTAGCGACAAAATCAGATTCAGAGATAAATAATAAAATGATGATGATTGATTACCAGTTTAGTTTGCCTGATTATTCATTGGGTGAAAACCCGGAAAGTGATAAAAGAATTACTTTGTATTGGGAATCTGATCTTCTGTTGAAAGATGAAAGGGAAAAAATAATTGAATTTCATACATCAGATATTCCAGGGAGCTATACCGGATCAATTCAAGGAACACTATCTGATGGCCAATTCTTTACTAAAGAGTTCAGGTTTAGGGTGGAATAGCAAAATTAAAGTATTTGTAAGAAGACTCATGTATCTTTAAACCTATTCTTTACTAGTCTAGGTACCCGGAATTTTTTCACATTAAACAAATTCATGAAAAATTGGTTTATCTTTGAGTTATTAATCATTGTTTAATACTATGAAAACTTTTACTTTAACTTCATTATTTATTATGCTATCATTACTCAATTCATGTAAGGAACCCAAAAATAAGGCTACTCAAGATGAGAAATTTAACTTTTTTGTTGAGCAATTTGCAGATTTAAGAATTTTAAGGTATCAGGTTCCTGGTTTTGATGAATTAACCCTAAATCAAAAAAAGCTTATATATTTTCTTAGCCAGGCTGCATTATGTGGAAGAGACATCCTATTTGACCAAAATGGAAAATATAACCTAGCCATTCGACGTACACTGGAAAATATTTATAAAACATATACAGGAGACAGAGATAGTGACGATTTTCAAAAATTTATAATTTACTTAAAGAGAATTTGGTTTTCAAGTGGAATATACCATCATTATTCAACAGATAAAATACCTCCTGAATTTTCGGAAGAATATTTTACTAATCTTGTAAAATATTCTGATTCAACAGGTTTCCCTGTAAGAAAAGGGCAATCTATTACTAATTTACTGGATGAAATGACTCCTGTTATTTTTGATCCGGAGTTATTTCCTAAAATGGTTAGTCAAGATACTAAGAAGGATTTAGTAGTTAATTCGGCTGTTAATTTTTACGAAGGGGTTACTCAAAAAGAGGCCGAGGCATTTTATAATAAATTAAAAGATCCTTCGGACACACAACCCATTTCGTATGGATTGAATACAAAGTTAATTAAGAAAGATAATAATATTAAAGAAATAAAATGGGCTCTTGGTGGAATGTATTCACAGGCAATTAAAGAAATTCTGTTTTGGTTAAACAAAGCAAAAACAGTAGCAGAGAATACAGAACAAGCTGAGATTATTGAGAAATTGATTGATTATTATAAAACCGGGGATCTGAAAACCTGGGACGATTATAATGTTTTATGGGTAAAAGACGTGGAATCGAGAATTGATTTTATAAACGGATTTATTGAAACCTATAGCGATCCTCTCGGCTTAAAAGCGACCTGGGAATCAGTCGTAAATTTTAAAGACATTAAAGCAACAAAAAGAACCGAGATAATAAGCAGTAATGCCCAATGGTTTGAAGATCACTCCCCGATTGATGATAGATTTAAGAAGAAAGAAGTGAAAGGAATTTCTGCAAAAGTTATAACAGTGGCTCAACTTGGAGGGGATTGTTACCCTCACACACCAATTGGGATTAACCTGCCAAATGCAGACTGGATAAGGAAAGAGCATGGGTCGAAGTCGGTTACTCTTTCTAACATCACTTATGCTTATGATCAGGCCAGCTTAAAAACCGGTTTTTTGGAAGAATTTTCAGCAAGCAAGGAAGAAATTGATTTAATAAGAAAGTACGGATACCTGGCTAGTAATATCCATGTAGATTTGCACGAGTGTCTTGGGCACGGTTCGGGCCAGCTACTTCCAGGAGTAGCAACTGATGCTTTAAAAAATTATCAATCTCCTCTTGAGGAGACCCGTGCCGATTTATTTTCTCTGTACTATATTATGGACCCAAAAATGATAGAACTAGGGCTACTTCCTAACTTAGATGCTGCAAAAGCTGAATATATCAGTTACATAAGGAACGGATTAATGACCCAACTTACCCGAATTGAATTAGGTAAGAACATAGAACAGGCTCATATGCGGAACCGACAGCTAATTTCGAGGTGGTGCATGGAAAAAGGGAAGGATGATAATGTAATAGAAAGAATAAGTAAAAATGGGAAAACATATTTTAAAATTAATGATTTCCAAAAACTTAGATCTTTATTTGGAGAATTATTAAAAGAAGTTCAGCGTATTAAATCAGAAGGGGATTACGAAGCAGGGAAAAATCTTGTTGAAACATACGGGGTAGAAGTTGACAGGAAATTGCATAAAGAAGTATTGGATAGGTATAAAAAATTGAATCTATCGCCTTATAGTGGATTTTTAAACCCGGAATTTATAGCTATAAAAAATAATGATACTATTATTGATGTTAAAATTAATTATCCTGATAATTATTCGGAACAGATGATGAAATACAGTCGGGAATATTCTTTTCTGCCCACATATAATTAGTCTTTGCAAGAAAACGCCAAATACTGCGTTATTCTTGCCTTGAAAATAGTCATTTACAATCAGTAAACTCCTCATTTTCAATGCTTCGAAAGCCTTGTCTTTGACGTTTTCTTATCAAAGACTTTAAAAAATAGGAGTTTTCTGGCAGGCACTAATTAGTTATTGGCATTAGGAGTTTCAGGGATTATCTTCTTATCTGCGGAAGATGATCTGTTATTCAATACTAATAATAAAATTAGGGCTAACAATCCTAAAATGATATATATTAAGTTAGTTGTGCTATGCGCGATAAGTGCAAATATTTCTCCGTCTTCAATACTAATATTATAGATGGATAGAGTGAGAATAACCATAATATGCCATGGTCCAATCCCTCCCTGAATGGGAAGAAGCATTGCCAGACCTCCCATTAAGAATGTTGTTGCCCCTACAAAAATTGACAAATTCTTTGTTGGCTCATAGGCAAGAAAGATAACGTAAAGCATTAATAGCCACATCAAGAAAATAAATAATGTATGCGCAATAAAGTACCATTTATTTTCGAGTTTACTTATTGTGTTAATACCTTCTAACACATTGTATTTAATTTCTTTGAATTTCTTTCGGAATGGAACGCCTTTGTTTTCCTTTCTTTCTTTAATTGATTTTCTAATTTCATTACTAATAAACAGTATTACGACTAACAAACCAATTCCAATTAAAATATTTTTCGGAGACAAAAAGTTTGATGGTTGACCTGCATTATTTTCAAACCTATTGACTATTTCATTAATTTTAGCTTTATTGAAAATTTGTGCTATCTTATTTAATTGGGAAAAGATAATAATTATTGCAATAATAAGTAAAGTAATTAAATCTGCAAGTCTTTCTACAAAAACGGTCCCTACAAGTTTTGAGAAGGGTATTTTTTCATATTTTGACAACACATTACACCTTCCTATTTCTCCTGCCCTGGGCAGGAACAAATTCACTAAGTATAAGACGAGTACAGATAAAAAAGTATTAAAAAATTTTGGTCTGTATCCTAAAGGGGTAATCAGCATATTCCACCTGATGGCCCTGCTAAGTTGAGACAAAACACTTAAGCAAATTGACATAAATATCCAGAAATAATTAATGTTTTTTAGTGTATTTCTAAGTTTCTCCCATTCCATATCTCCATAAACACCCCAAAAAAGGATAATACCAATTCCTAGAAAAATTAAATACTTAGTTACATTAACAATAATTCTTTTCATTTAGTCAACAAAATAATTTCTAAAAATGATGCAAATGTAGTCAAATAAAAAAATCAATATTCATACAACTATACAATTTTTGAACTTATTCCGAATTATTTATATAGATTTTTATGACTGGTTGTTAAAATTTAAAAAGAATGAGCTTTATAAACCCTAGAATTTTTAAGAGAAACAATTCTGCCATGATATCGAAGACTACCCGAAGTAATGCCTGTAATTAAAGCATCTGCGTATCTGTCTGAACCAATATAAAATGTAATATCGAAATTGCCAAGAGTTGTGTTAGTCATCACTTGAATAGTGAAACTATTTCCTTTTTTATTAGGAAGGACGTTAAATTCGGAGATTTTACCTTCTGTTGTTATTCCTCCTACACCGTTGTAACCTATGCCATATCTTGATCCTATTTGTATCATACAATGTGTGGTATCAATAATTAAAAAATTAATACTAGAACTAACATGTACACGACTTCCTCTACCATTACTCAAATAATCAGCTTCAAGAACAAATTGTCTTTCTTCTATCATCTTCTTTACTATCATCATCTCTTGTTCTTGCATCTTTCTTTTTTCTTCCTTGTTGGCTTCACGAAGAAGTTTTTTCTGTGTTTTTTTATCAATTGTTTCTTCAACTTGTGAGAATATTGAACCACTTATGAAAATTAATATTGTTATTAGGATTATTTTGTTCATAGAATTGTAGAAAACTGTTTTTTTAATTCAACTATAGGAGATCAAAAATCATTCCAACTTATCATAGTACCTTAATAATTCAATTATGTTTGAGTCAGCAGACAAATCCGGATGTTTTTCATTAATATACTTCTTTATTTCAGAATCTTTATCAGACAAAGTCTTAAGAATATGCTTTTCTGTTAGTTTAATTTTTAATAAGCTTCCATCTTTTTTAAGCATATAATACTTATTATTGTCATAAAATTCATCATATTTTATTCCAGAGCTATATGCACCCTGGTAATTTGCTTTTCTAAACTCTTTTGCACGTCTTAATAAAAATTTTGTACTTCCATCATATAAAACTTGTGCAAACAAGAATTTTTCATTTTCCCCGGGCTTGAAATTAAATTCAGAAAATTGTAATGACAAGTTGATTTTATCATCAAATATTCTGAATTCTCTTATTTTATCCCTTTTTAGAATTATTGATTCACCAGAAGTACTGTTTTTGTATTCAATGTCATCAGTATAAATATTATATCTAACAAGAATGTCCCGGACTAATGTGTTATCCTTAAAATAGACTTCTCCAATTTTCCAATTGTCGAATAAATAAGGAGTACCTTTAACACCTTCGTATAGAGACAACATATCGGTTGTCTTTACCATATAAGAACCATACTCGTATGCTTTTATATCTTCTTCGGTAAGAACTGACCCTTGGTCTTTTTGAGACCAAACATTGTAAATATTTATTAAAAGAAATAATAATTTACAAAGTTGTTTCATAGTTATAAAGATAAAATTTTTTGTTTAACATATTCTTTTATATTCAAGTATATCTTTTCTATAAGCAATTCACGAGATTCATTACTGATCCATGCTATATGTGGTGTAATACATATCTTTTCATTGTTTTTAATTTTCAATAATGGATTTTCAGGGTTTATCGGTTCATGTTCTAATACATCAAGCCCTGCTCCGGCTATTATCCCTTTATCAAGGGCTAAAGCCAAATCGTATTCATTAACAATACCACCTCTTCCCATGTTCAATATGTAGGCTGAGGGTTTCATTTGACTTATTCTTTCAAAGTTAATAAGGTTTTGTGTGGAATTATTTAACGGGCAATGTATAGATACGATATCTGAAGCTTGAAGTAACGGAATAAGTTGAAAATGAGCATATTTCTTATTTTTGGTGTTTTTACCCGATGTTGAAAAATAGATAACTTCAGCGCCGAAAGATTTAGCAATAGAAGCGACACGTTCACCAATTTTCCCTAATCCAATAATTCCGAATTTTTTGCCTTTAAGTTCCCAGAAAGTTCTACCATAATGGGTAAAAATCAAACTTTTGGAATATTCACCCGATTTTACATATTCATCGAAATATCTTGTTCTATTTAGTAGATAAAACAGTATAGCAAATGTACTCTGGGCGACACTGTCGGTTGAATAATCCTTAACATTTTTTACAGTTATACCTTTTGTCCTGGCGTAGTCAGTATCGATGTGGTCAACACCTGTTGCAGCCACACAAATTAATTTTATGCATTTGCAAGCATCAATAACATCTTTATCTATAATTACTTTATTGGTGATAACAATATCAGCATCTGATAGTCTGTGTATGCGCTGGTCATTGTTTGTGTTAGCATAAAGTTTTAGGTCGCCTAATGAACTAAGTTTATTTAAGTTTTTAACCTCCCCTACTGTTTCTGTATCGAGAAATACGATTTTCATATCACGATTTTTTATTTAGTAAATCCTCATAAGCATACATTTCATCTCTTAATCGGGCAGCTTCAATAAAATCTAGCTCACCAGCTGCTTTTTCCATTGCCTTTTTAATTTTCGTAATAGCTTTTTCCAAATCAATTTTCCCCATATATTGAACAACCGGGTCGGCAGCAATGTTTATGTTTCCAGGTTCGGTATAAGCTCTTTGTTTACCTGTTTTCGTTCGAACTTGCTGCATAATAGTTGAAGCAGCTTTTATTATTTGCTGGGGTGTAATGTTATGTTTTTCGTTATAGGCCAGTTGTTTCTCTCGCCTACGGTTCGTTTCATCAATGGTTTTTTGCATAGAATGGGTAATCTTATCAGCATACATAATTACCATACCGTTAAGATTCCTGGCAGCCCTGCCCACCGTTTGCGTTAACGAACGCTCGGAACGCAGAAACCCTTCTTTATCTGCATCGAGTATGGCAACCAACGAGACTTCAGGCAAGTCCAATCCTTCCCGCAATAAATTAACTCCAATTAATACATCGAACTTACCACTTCTTAATCCTTCCATTATCTCTATCCGGTCAAGAGTATCTATATCAGAGTGAATATATCGGCAACGAACATTATATTTGATTAGATAACTTGTTAATTCTTCAGCCATTCTTTTCGTGAGTGTAGTTACCAATACCCGTTCGTTTTTCTCTGTCCTGCTATTAATTTCTTTCATTAGATCATCAATTTGGAGCAGACTGGGTCTTACTTCAATAACCGGATCAAGTAGCCCTGTTGGGCGAATTAATTGTTCAACTATCACTCCTTCGCATTTTTCAAGTTCAAATTCTGTAGGTGTTGCACTAACAAAAACAGTTTGGTTGACTAACGATTCAAACTCTTCAAATTTAAGTGGCCGATTATCTATCGCAGCAGGTAGCCTAAATCCATATTCAACAAGTGTTTGTTTCCTGGAATGATCACCACCATACATAGCTCTAATTTGCGGTATTGTCACGTGGCTTTCATCTATAATTGTTAAAAAATCTTTTGGAAAATAATCTAATAAACAAAATGGCCTTACTCCCGATGGCCTGCCATCAAAATAACGGGAGTAGTTCTCAATGCCAGGACAATGACCTAACTCCCTTATCATTTCAAGATCAAAAGTAACTCTTTCCTCCAGCCTTTTTGCTTCTGCATTTTTACCAATTTCTCTAAAATAATCAACTTGTTTAAATAAGTCATTTTCAATCTGGACAAGAGCATTTTGCATTCTGTGTTTTGTTGTAACAAAAATATTTGCCGGAAAGATAGTAACCTGTTCATGTTTTTCCATAATTTTCCCTAATAAAGGGTCAATTGACTCGATCTCCTCTATTTCATCTCCCCAAAAATGAATACGATAGGCAAAATCACTATATGCAAGGAAAATATCAACAGTATCACCACTTACTCTAAAATTACCCCGTTTAAATTCAGTCTCATTTCTCGAATACAGGCTGTCAACAAATTTTCTTAGCAATGTATTTCTGCTAATTGCCTGATCTTTTTTAACTGTAATTGTATTGTTGTAAAAGTCCTCGGGGTTTCCAATGCCGTATAGGCAAGAAACAGAAGATACAACAACAACATCTCTTCTGCTTGACAGCAATGAAGAAGTTGTACTTAGCCTGAGCTTTTCAATTTCATCATTTATTGAAAGATCTTTTTCAATATAGGTATTTGTTACCGGAATATATGCTTCAGGCTGATAATAGTCATAATAAGAAACAAAATACTCAACCGCATTTTCAGGGAAAAATTGCCTGAACTCACCAAAAAGTTGAGCTGCAAGAGTTTTATTATGACTAAGCACCAGGGTTGGCCGTTGAATTTTTTCAATTACATTTGCCATGGTAAAAGTTTTTCCCGATCCGGTAACACCTAACAACGTTTGAAAAGGTATACCATTGTCCAACCCTTCAACCAACTGTCGTATTGCCTCTGGTTGGTCTCCTGTAGGCTTATATTCCGAAGAAAGCTTAAAATACATTAAAATTTAATTAAATAACCGTATGTAAAAATAAACAAAATAGAGCATTTGAACGTATGATATATTTGCAGCCATCCTTAAAAGGGATTTATTTTATAAAATTGTTTGACAATTTAAACCGAAACACTAAATTTAAATGAATTTGAATTGTTAATAATTTAATGCATGGCTAAACGTAAGACCAGTTTTCTTAAGCATATTGCTGAACTAATTAGTCAGAATAAAGCACTAATTGCTGAGAATGAAAAGTTAACTAAGCAAAATGAGCATCTTTTGCAGGAGGTTGCACGTTACAAAAAGCTTTTAGCTAAAGTTGATATTCAGGGAGACCAATTAATACCCAATCGTTTACCTAAAGTTATTAAATATAAAACAGCAACTGTTTTATATGCTGAAGCTCAAGGGTTCACAGATATTTCAGAAGAGATGGATTCCCAAGTTCTGGTTGATAACCTTGATGAAATTTTCATGCAACTTGATTCTGTTATCAATAAATATGAAATAAAGAACTTAAAAACTATCGGTGATGCAATTATGTGTATTGGGGGTATTCCGAAAAAGAATATTACCAATCCTTTAGAAGTACTGTTAGCTGCTGTTGAAATGCAATATTATATTAAAGATCTTCAGCGGTCTTATCACAACGATAAAATCTGGAAACTTCGTGTAGGAATTCATACCGGCCCAGTAATTGCCACTATTTCTGGTCAAAAGAAAAAAAATTATGAAGTGAAAGGTGAGACCGTAAACTTTGCAGCACGAATCCGGTCTTTTTGTGAGAATGGAGAAATTATAATTTCCGCTACTACGTATGAGTTAGTTAAAGATTTATTCAACTGTGAATATTACAACAAAATGCCAGTAAAATATAAAGGAGATATTCAACTATATGCAGTAAAAGGCATTAAGCCTGATTTTTCACTACAAAAGAAAGGAATAATACCAAATAAAAAGTTTAGTATACGTTTTGGTCTTATACAGTTTATGGACCTCCAGGAGTTTATTCTTGATAAATTGGAAAAGGAATTACCCGAAAAGCTCTATTACCATAATGTTAAACACACGGTTGATGTTGTTACACAAACAGAGTTAATAGGTTTAGGTGAAGGGGTGTCGGATGAAGAGCTATTAATGCTGAAAACTGCAGCACTTTTTCACGATTCGGGTCATACTAAAAGCTACAACAACCATGAATATCATAGTACTTTAATTGCTAGGGAAATTCTTCAAGATTATTACTATACTCAGTCACAAATTAATTTAATTTGCAACCTGATAATGGCTACAAAATTACCTCCAAATCCGGCTAACACACTTGAAGAAATTATGTGTGATTCAGATCTCGATTACCTGGGTAGAAGTGATATGATCCCTGTTTCAAATTCACTATACCTTGAATTGAAAGAGCATAATATGATAGAAAGCCTTAATGAATGGAATAAACTCCAAATAAAATTTATCTCTAATCATCAATATTTTACCGATACCGCTCGAAACCTCCGTGAGGTAAATAAACAAAAACAAATTGAGAGAATATCATTGCTTATTGAAGACTAGCTGTTATTGGATGATCATCTTTCTAGTATGTTTCATTTTTCCTACTTGTAACTGATAATAGTAAATTCCCGGGTTTATACTATTTTTTTTCAGTAAAATATCATATTCCCCTGCCGTTTTAAATGCTTTAAGCAGAACACGAATTTCTTTTCCTGTCACATCAAACAGTTTTAATGTTTTTATAGCTTTTTTCATATTAGTCGGGCAATATGAAAAAAGCTTACAAACAATTTTAAAATAGTAGCGCTATTTATAAGATATAAAGACGAAGGCGCCTACAATGTTCTTTACTTTATTCCCTTAAACATTCTGTTCCATCTCACTTTTCTTAAGAGTGGGTTATCTTTATCAATCGAAAGCCATATAAATTTTGGTTTTCCAACAATATGGTCTTCCGGCACAAAACCCCAAAAACGTGAATCGAGACTACTGTGCCTATTATCCCCCATCATCCAATAATAATCCATTTTAAATGTATAGCTGTCAGATTCTTTACCGTTTATATAAATTTTATGGTTTTTAATGACTAAGTTATTTTTTTCGTAATATCCGATTACCCTTTTATAAAGAGGAAGATTTTTAAGATTAAGGTGTATTGATTCGCCTTTCTTTGGAACATAAAGAGGCCCGAAATTATCAAGGGTCCAATGATAACTTGTATCACTAGGAAAAATATTTATATCGGTATGGGTACCCGAAGTTGTATCTTTTATTATACTTACAATATTTTTCATTTTTTCAAGCTTTTCAACATCGTCTAAAGAAAGTTGTGAGATAAAATATGTTAGGTCTGTATTCCCCTGAATTACATCAATATCGAGCTTTTCTAATATTTTTTTCCGAATACGTTTATTCGAGTAAACATGATAGTAATAAGTAATACCCGGTATACGTTTTTGGGGTATGCCATTAACAATAACTTGTCCGATAACTATTCTTAATGTATCTCCCGGTATGGCCACACATCGTTTTATGTAATTATCACGCCGGTCAACAGGACGAATAGTTATATCATAATTATCCCATATATACTTACGTGCTATTGCATAGTATTCTTCATTTGTTTTAAGTTTATTATTCCTATTTAAATCTATACTCCTGAAAAACATTGCCGTATCACGCACTAAAGCATAATAGCTTTCCGTTTGATTTTGTATGACAACTGTGTCCCCGGCAGGAAAATTGAAAACCACCACATCATCGCGCTTAATTTTTCCAAAACCTTTTAACCTTTTATACGGAAGCTTAATCCATTCAAGATACGATTTGGTTTTTTTTGTTAATGGCAATGTATGTTGCGAAAAAGGAAAAGCCAGGGGAGTATTTGGAATTCTTGGCCCATAGGCAACTTTACTTACATAAAGATGGTCTCCGATTAATAATGATTTCTCCATTGACCCTGTTGG
>CAZWGG010000008.1:3258-11646 GCA_964633305.1 uncultured Bacteroidales bacterium | reverse complement strand
TTATAGTTTTGAAACAAGAAGATATTGATTAAAGTAACTGCAATTACAGCAAAAATTAAAGCATCTAACCATTCAATAACAGTGCTGTTTTTTCCTTCTTTTTTTTTCCAGAAACTCCAGTTTACTTTTTTGGTAACATAAACATCAAATATTATGATTAATCCGAAAAGGAACCAATAATTTTGTAGCCATATTACCCATAATATATAAATAAATGCTGCAAGGCCAAATTTAAAATAATCACTTTTGAGAAACTTCATAATATAAAGGTTTAACAATTTCGTTGATATAATTTATCGTATAAATTTAAACATCTTTTTCCATCTTATATTCTTAAATACCGGTTTATCTCTGTCTAGTGATAACCAAACAAACATAGCTTTTCCGATTATGTGGTCTTCAGGGACAAATCCCCAGAATCTCGAATCATTTGAATTATGCCGGTTATCCCCAAGAACAAAATAGTAATCCATTTTAAAAGTATACGCATTTGACAACTTATTATTTATATATATTGAATTTCCTTTTGTTTCCAATTTATTCTTTTCATAAACTGCAATAATTCTTTTGTATAACGGTAAATTCCTAACAGTAATTTTAATGGTCCTATTTTTCCTTGGTATAATTAACGGTCCGTAATTGTCTTCTGTCCACATATAATTATTGTTAAAAGGAAAAATCTGGAAACTCGACTGAACAGGGTCAATACTTTCATGTTTTCGAATACCTTTAATTTTTTTATTTTCTCTAATCAATTCAAGCTGTTTATAGGTTAACGGAACTTCATATATAGAGTTATAGTCGTTATAATTAATATCATACAGGGATATATTCATCTTTTTAAAAAAAGAAGTATCCAAATCTTTTTCAGCTATAAAAAAGTAGTTGTATTGTAAATTTTGGGGTTGTTTTTCTTTTTTTCCGTTAATAAAGGCAGTACCATGTTTTATTTCTACCGTATCACCAGGTATACCAATACATCTTTTAATATAGTATTCTCGTCTATCAATGGGCCTGGTAGTATAGTTATAATTATTTTTTACAAACTCCCGGCCATATTTTCTAATAAGTGTGTAATAGGTTTCATCTGGTTTTGGATAGTCAATTAGAATCGTATCTCCTTCAGGAAAGTTAAAAACCATAACATCATAGTTTTTAATGCTGGAGAAACCTGCCAGCCTTTTGTAAGGAAGCCTGATCCAGGTCACATATGAACGTGTAGCCTTAGTAAAAGGCATAGTATTATGAGTAAAAGGCATCGATAAAGGAGTGTTTGGCAGTCTCGGCCCAAATCGTAATTTATTGACAAAATAATAATCACCGACGTTGATGGTTTTCTCCATTGAAGAGGTAGGAATAGAATATGCTTCAATACAATAAACTCTTAAAAGAAATGCAGCAATGGCCGCCAATATGAAAGCATCGAGAACCTCAACGCTAAATTTATATTTTTCTTCTTTCCTTTTCTTCCAGAATGTCCAGTTCACCAGTTTTGTAACCTGTATGTCCGACACAATAAGCAAACCTATTAACAACCAATAGTTCTCCATCCATAATACCCATAACGTGTATAATGCAGAGGCAACAGATAATTTAAAATATTGATTTTTTAAAATAACCGGCTTAAACAATGTTGATGTTTTTATAAATTCAAAAGATCATTCATTGTGAAATACCCTTTTTTATTCTGAATATATTCAGCAGCTATTACAGCTCCCAATGCGAATCCCTTACGGCCCTTTGCCGAATGTTCGATTTTAATAAAATCAATATCAGAATCATATGTGATAATATGTGTCCCGGGTATATTATTTTCTCTTTTAGCCTTTATTTTTATCGATTCTTTACCAGAGGCTTTCCCAAGCTCCCATTTATTTTTTCTTTTAAGCTCCGAAATAATGTCATTAGACAGGGTTATGGCTGTACCACTCGGGGCATCAAGCTTTTGTGTATGATGAATTTCTTCAATTGAAACATCATAATCGTCAAGTGCATCCATCATTTGGGCCAGGTATTTATTAAGTTGAAAAAATACATTGACACCAATGCTGAAATTAGATGCATAGAAGAAAGATTTATCTTGCTCTTTACATTTTTTCAAGACGTCATCAAATTTATCAAACCATCCTGTAGTACCTGAAACAACAGGTATCCCGGCTTCAAAACACATTATAATATTGTGGTAAGCAGTACCGGGTACAGAAAAATCAATTGCAACTTCTGCTTTTTGTAAATTGCTTACTGTCAGTTCATCCTGGTTGTTAATATCGATAATTAAAACAATTTGATAACCTTTTTCAATGGCAATTTTCTCGATTTCTTTGCCCATTTTTCCATAACCAAGTAAAGCTAACTTCATAATTAATTTCTGTTAAGAGGTTCCAAAAATAAGAAATAATTTTGGTTTGGCATAAGTGATGACAAAGTAAAATCTACTGTTAACAAAGCTGAAAATTAATGCTAACATATCTAGTATCCAACCACCCGTAAAGGATATGGATATTTTTAAAAATTGAGCAGTAGCAGTAAGTATACTTTCCGCTACTTATACCATTCAAGAATAGAAATTATTTTACTGCCTTTACAATTTCTTCAAATGCCTTAGGATGGTTCATCGCTAAGTCTGCGAGAGTTTTTCTGTTAATCTCAAGGCCTTTTTTGTTTAGCTTGCCCATAAATTCAGAGTAGGACATACCAGACAGCCTTGCACCCGCGTTGATTCGCTGAATCCACAACGACCTGAAATTGCCTTTCTTTTTTCTCCTGTCGCGGTATGCATACTGAAGTCCCTTTTCATACGTGTTTTTTGCAACTGTCCAAACGTTTTTTCTTGAACCAAAATTGCCTCTAGTTTCTTTTAATACCTTTTTTCTTCGTGCTCTTGATGCTACATGGTTTACTGATCGTGGCATGACATTACGATTTTATGGAAGATTAGCGTTTCTGGTAAATCAGAACTCTTATAATGGCTAAATCATCCGGGTTAAAATATTATTTTTAAAAGTTATTGCTTACTTCATTGCCAAAAGTAATTTGGCATTTCTTTCGTCGGCTTTACTTACGGTTGTAAAATACCCCAAATTTCTTTTCCTTTTTGTAGATTTTTTTGTAAGTATATGACTCTTGTAAGCTTTTTTTCGTTTAATTTTTCCGGTACCTGTTAATGTATACCTTTTTTTTGCACCGGAATTTGTTTTCATCTTTGGCATTCTTCTACTTCTTTTTATTATTTATACTTATTTTTTCTTCTTTATTGCTTTTGGTGACAATATTATTGACATCCTTTTTCCTTCAAGTTTAGGTTCTTGTTCCAGCTTGCCAATTTCTTCCAGGTCTTTTATTAACCGGTCCAAAATAATTTTACCATCCTTACTATAAACAATTGATCTTCCTTTAAAAAAGACATAAGCCTTAACTTTTGCCCCATCTTCTAGAAATTTTTGAGCATGCTTGAATTTAAAATTGTAATCATGCTCGTCTGTATGCGGCCCAAATCTAATTTCCTTTACAACAATTTTAGCAGTTTTAGCTTTAAGTTCTTTTTGCTTTTTTTTCTGTTGATAAAGAAATTTTTGATAGTCAATTACTTTACACACAGGCGGATCGGCATTTGGAGATATCTCAACAAGGTCAAGTTCCAATTCATCGGCTATGCCCAAAGCTTCTCTCAATGAAAAAACTCCCGGATTACTAATATTATCACCAACTAACCTTACTGATCTTGCCCTTATTTCTTCGTTTTTTCTAAAACTTAGCTGATCCTGGTTTTGTTGTCCCCGTCTAAAATATGGTCTGTCTATAATTATGGTCCTCCTTCTTTAGTTACAAAGATAATATTATAAAGTAAGTAATTTATCAATTTCGTTTTTTAAATATAAAACAAAATCTTCTAAAATCATAGTCCCCTTATCTCCTTCACCCTGTTTACGAACAGAAACCGTATTTGTTTGTTCTTCTTTTCCACCTAAAATCAAGAGATAAGGGATTCGTTTTAACTCACTGTCTCTTATCTTTTTACCTATTTTTTCGTTACGTTCATCAATTAGGGTGCGAATATCGGAATTATTTAGAATATATGAAACTTTTTTTGCATAATCGTGATATTTTTCACTTATTGGCAATAAAATAACCTGGTCTGGTGCAAGCCAGAGCGGAAACTTCCCGGCTGTATGTTCAATTAATATGGAAACAAATCTTTCTAATGAACCAAACGGGGCCCGGTGAATCATAACAGGCCTGTATTTTTTATCATCGCTTCCTGTATATTCCAATTCAAACCTGTCCGGTAAATTATAGTCAACCTGTATGGTCCCTAGTTGCCATTTCCTGTTCAAAACATCTTTGACCATGAAATCGAGTTTAGGTCCGTAAAAAGCAGCTTCACCATATTCAACAATGGTATTCAAACCTGTTTCTTTTGTGGCTTCAATAATTGCGTTTTCAGCTTTTTCCCAATTTTCGTCCGTGCCGATATACTTTTCTTTATCAGCCGGGTCCCTTAATGAAATCTGTGCAATATATTCACTAAAATCAAGAGCTTTAAATATATATAAAATTATGTCGATTACTTTAATAAATTCTTCTTTTAGCTGATCGGGACGGCAGAATATGTGAGCATCGTCCTGGGTAAAACACCTAACCCGGGTTAACCCGTGTAACTCTCCGCTTTGTTCATACCTGTAAACTGTTCCAAATTCTGCCAATCTCAGGGGCAAATCTTTATACGACCGGGGACTGTTCTTATAAATCTCACAGTGATGTGGACAGTTCATAGGTTTAAGCAAAAATTCCTCACCTTCGGCAGGGGTTTGTATGGGTTTAAAAGAGTCTTTTCCATATTTTTCCCAATGTCCTGATGTTACATATAAATCTTTATGTCCGATATGAGGTGTAATAACCTGTTGGTATCCATATTTCATTTGCACTTTACGTAAGAAATTTTCAAGTCTTTCTCGCAAAGCAGCTCCTTTGGGCAGCCAAATGGGCAGGCCCTGTCCTACCTTCTGTGAGAACATGAAAAGTTCAAGTTCTTTGCCAAGTTTTCTATGATCTCTTGCTTTTGCCTGCTCAAGCATTTCAAGGTACTCATCCAACATCTTTTTCTTTGGAAAACTAATACCATAAATTCGGGTAAGTTGTTTCCTTTTTTCATCACCCCTCCAGTATGCGCCGGCCACATTTAACAACTTTATGGCTTTTATAGGACTTGTATCGGGCAGGTGGGGGCCACGGCATAAATCGGTAAAATTTCCCTGTTCATATAAAGATATAGTACCATCTTCCAATTCATTTATCAGTTCAATTTTATATTCATCGCCTTTTTTAGTAAAATAATCCAGTGCCTCACTTTTGCTTATTTCCCTTCTCTTGAATAAATTATGCTGGCCGGCCAGTTCTGTCATTTTCTGTTCGATCTTGGGCAAATCGGCATCTGTAATAACTACTCCGTCACCGGGGTCAACATCATAGTAAAAACCATTTTCAATACTGGGCCCAATACCGAATTTTATGCCCGGGTAAATGGCTTCTAAAGCCTCAGCCATTAAATGTGCCGATGAATGCCAAAAAGCATGTTTCCCTTCATCATCATCAAACTTATGAAGCTTAACCGACACATCTGTATGAATAGGCCTTGTTAAATCCCATATTTCTCCGTTAACCGAAACAGCAACAACCTCTTTTGCCAAACTATTGCTAATACTTTTTGCTATATCAAGCCCTGTTGTTCCATCACGGAACTCTTTTACAGATTTATCGGGAAATGAAATTTTTATCATTCGTAAGATTATTATAATTTTAAAATTTTTTGAAATGCAAAGTTATAAATTTAGTTTAATGAGAAAAAGAATAGTATTTCAAGCAATTATTATACTTGGAATTTATACGCATGTAACAGGAACCCTTCATGGAAAGAAAGAAATAACCCTTGAGTCAATTTACAAATCAGGTATTTTTAGTCAAAATAGCATTAATGGTATCCGGCCTGCCGAAGATGGAGAGCATTATACCATGCAATCGGTGAATTCAATACTAAAATACAGTTACGAAACAGGAGAAAAAGTTGCAACGGTTTTTTCACTCGATTCAGTTAAAAATGCTCCTTTCAGTTATTTTTATGAATATGAATTAAGTACCGATGAGAAGAAAATTTTGTTTACCACACATGTTGTACCTATTTACCGGTATTCATTTGCTGCTGAATATTTTATATATAACATTGAACAGAAATCATTTACCAGTCTTTTTGCTGAAGAAAGGCAGCAATTGGCAACATTTTCTCCGGACGGAAGCAAGGTAGCTTTTATTTATGCCAATAATTTGTATTATAAAGATTTACAAACCAATGAAATTGTACAGGTCACTTACGATGGCCAGGTGAATAAGATCATCAACGGAATTCCCGATTGGGTATATGAAGAAGAATTTAGTTTCTCAAAAGCCTTTGAGTGGTCTCCAGACAGCAAAAGAATTGCATTTTACCGGTTTGATGAATCACGGGTGAAAGAATTCAATATGACGTTGTATGAAGGGTTGTATCCCGGATGGTACCGTTACAAATATCCAAAAGCAGGTGAAGAAAATTCACTGGTAACCATACATGTATATGAGTTGGAGACAGGCAATACACAGGTTATGGATATTGGTACGGAAACCGACCAGTACATTCCACGGATAAGGTGGACTAAAAATCCTGAAACCCTTTGTATTACACGTCTGAACCGAAGACAGGATCATCTTGATCTTTTGCTGGCTAATTCCACATCGGGAAAAACTGAAATTTTATATTCCGAAAAGAATAAGTATTATATTTCACGTGTTGGTGATGACCAGGTTACTTTTTTACGTGACGGGAAACATTTTCTTTTAATTAGTGAAAAAGACGGATATATGCACCTGTATTTGTACGATTTAAAAGGAAAACCGGTTAGCCGTGTAACCAAAGGCAATTATGACATTGAAAAGTTACTTGGCATAGATGAAGAAAAACAGTTGATCTATTACACTTCTTCCGAATCGTCACCATTGCAACGAGACTTGTATTCAATAACATTTGACGGTTTACAAAAGAAAAAACTTTCTGAAAAACCAGGGACTCATGATGCACAATTCAGCAGATCATTCAAATATTATATTAACCGCTATTCAAATGCCAACACCCCAGCCGTTATTTCTGTAAACAGGGAAACCGGTGAACAAATAAGGGTCATTGAAGATAATCATGTACTTCAAAAAAATATACATGAGTATCAATTTTCGAAAAAAGAATTTATTAAAATTCCTGCAGAAAGAGGGCTTGAATTAAATGCTTTTATGATCAAACCTCCGGATTTTGACTCTTCAGGGAAATACCCCGTGTTTATGTATGTTTATGGTGGACCTGAATCACAAACCGTGCTCGACTCCTGGTCGGGCCGGAATGCCTGGTTCCAGTTGCTTGCTCAACAGGGATATATTGTTGTTTCGGTAGATGGCAGGGGTACCGATTTCAGAGGAGAAAAATTCAGGAAATCAACCTATATGCAACTGGGAAAACATGAAACAGAAGACCAGATTTCTGCAGCACAATATCTTGCTACTTTGCCATATGTGGATGATTTGAGAATTGGAATTTTTGGATGGAGCTACGGGGGGTATATGACATTATTGTGCCTGATGAAAGGGTCACCGATTTTTAAAATGGGCATCGCGGTAGCGCCTGTCAGCAACTGGCGGTTTTACGATACTATATATACCGAACGTTACATGCGAAAGCCAGAAGAAAATCGGGAAGGATATGATGAAAATTCACCCATAAACCATATTGACGGTTTACAAGGCAACCTTTTGCTTATACATGGCATGGCCGATGACAATGTACATTTTCAAAATTCAGCGGAGTTAATAAAAAAACTCATCGAGGCTGGTAAACAATTTGATTTACAGGTATACCCCGACAAAAACCATAGTTTGCCCGGCGTTAGTACACAATACCATTTATATACGAAAATGACAAATTATATTTTGGAGAATTTGTAGGAGCAGGGAAATTGGATATTTCTCGCAGAGAAAATCGCAGAAGTTATTTATACCGCTAATCTTGTTTTTCAAACAATTTCAAAAATTGTTGTAAAACCAGTTTTTTTTTGTTATCATTTCTATCTTTTACGAATTTTTATAATTTTGCCGCAGATTTAAAAATTTGATTTCTATTTTGTGCGGTATAGAAATATCTTTACAAAATGCGCCAAATATGCAAGTAAAAACTAATTTGGTTCCGTAGCTCAGTTGGAAAGAGCAACGGCCTTCTAAGCCGTGGGTCGCAGGTTCGAATCCTGCCGGAATCACTAAAATGGTTACATTTAGTATCATAAAAAAGCCTGAAAAGCATGCAAAAAGCTGCTTTCAGGC
>CAZWGG010000008.1:0-3248 GCA_964633305.1 uncultured Bacteroidales bacterium | reverse complement strand
ACAGGAGATGTAAAAAATTGCCATTTTTTATAAAAATTTCTATTTTTTGTTACCCCAAAGGTTTACCAGTGTTACCCCAAGAAAAATTATTATTATGAAAGTACCAGAACCCGGATTTTTTCTAAAAAGACCTGATATTGAAAAACAAACAGCAATAATGATGGTTGTTAGAATTAATAAAAACGAAATTCTAAAGTATTATACCCGTGAGAGTATCGAGCCATCTAATTGGGACTTTGAAGAAAAACGTGCCAAAGAAGGCGTTAAATATCCTGAAGGATGGCAGATCAACACCAGGCTTGAAAAATTCAGGTTATTTTTTAAATCTACTTTTAGGAAATTGGTCGATGAAAAAAATATGCCTACCAGGACAATAATAAAAAGTGCCATGGACCGGGAGTTTTTTGATTTTATTCTAAATGATGGTAACCTTATCGATTACTTCAAACATACCATTGAACGTATGGAAACAAACAAATTAATGACTATTCATGGAAAACCATATTCGATTGGAACTATTAAAACATACAATACCTCATTGAAACACCTGGTTGATTTCGGCAAAATAAGCGAACGAAAAATCGATTTCGATACTATTGATATGAGCTTTTATTATGAATATCTCGATTACTTTTATACAAATAATTATTCAACAAATGGCATTTACATGCCTATAAAACGATTGAAACAAATTTTAAGGCAGGCCGAGGAGGAAGGGTATCATGTAAATAGCGCTTATAAAAGTAAACGATTTGTTACCCCACTTGAACAAGTTGATAAAATATATCACCCGGAGAGCGAGATAAAAAGGATTTATGAGTATAAATATGAATTATTCAGTAACGAAGATAAGATCAGGGACAGGTATGTTATTGCCTGTTATACCGGTTTAAGATTTAGTGATTACAAAGAGATCAAAAAGGAAAATATTTTTAAAAATGAATATGGGGAGTTTTTGCGTATTACAGCAAATAAAACAGGTATAAAAGCGACGATACCACTAAACTTCATTACAAAAAAGATATTAGAAAAATATAATTACGAACTTCCTAGAGTAATATCAAACCAGCATTTTAATGATTATTTAAAACAAATTGGAGAAGATGCCGAGATTAATGAGCCTGTAACGATTATATCAACAAAAGGGGGGAAACGAATTGAAACAACCTATAAGAAGTATAAGCTCATGCAAACGCATACTGCCAGGCGATCGTTTGCAACAAACCTGTATTTACAGGGCTATTCAACAATAGAAATAATGAAAGTCACAGGCCACCGAACAGAACATGAATTTTTAAAATATATAAGAATATCAGGGGAAGAAGCTGCATTTAAAATTGCCAGTGACCCGAAGTTTAAACAGGAAGCATAACCGTATCGTTAAATGTTATGTTCCTGGCATCTATATCAAGGTCAATACTGCTAACAAGATAGTTGATATGATGAATACGGAATTTTTTCCACCACGGAAACGAATTCAAAAACCAGGCCGGCCAATTGATAAACCTTTTTTCTTCGCGGTACTTGTTAATCATAAGATCAATATACTCTTTGTATAACTGATTGTACAGGCCATATTCACCATCCCAACGAATTGAAAGGTTTGCCGAGGGAATTTTATTCCCGTTATTATCATAAACGTCACTGGTGCAAAGCGGTATTCCATTGAAATCCCCCCTGTGAAAGAAAAGCCTGAAATCATCATGGGTGCTCTCATTCATACATAGAAATGTCCCTTCTTTGTCTACACGGGAAAATATTTTACCATTTATTTTTTCAGTCAGCACCGGGGAGAATTCTGTTTCGATTTTAAATTTTCCATTACCTGCTTGCATGCTGAGATTGTTCTCGGAATAAAATTCCCATCCCGAACTTTTAAGAAAATTAATTTCGTAAAAACGATAATATACATTTTCATCCAGCACGAGCCGTAAATCATTTGGTGTATTCCCAATTATGGGTAAGTTTTCATAGGATTGCACCGGCGGTTTAATTGTTACTAGTTCGGTTGGTTCTTTAATACGTGTGGTATAGTAATCATCTCTCGGAGTTTTAAAGCTCAATTTATATCCATCATATTTTTTAATGACTTGTTCTTTAGCTTTTTCGCAATAATTCGATATATCCATACTTTCATTACTATTCAATATGTTTTTAATATGAAATACTCTTACGGAATTGGATGATTCATCGACAAAAACCCTCGATGCCGTTACTTTTTCAATTTCTTTTAGAAATTCGGTTGCTGAAATTTCAGGCAAATGATTCGATGTTAATTCATTGATCTTGCCTAAATAAACCGGCCGCATGAAATAACCATCAGAACCCTCTTCTAACGACTCAACAACAGGTTCAACATCGTCGAGGGTTATAGTGCTTTCGTCCTGGACACTTATTTGAAATACTTTTCCGGCTAATTGGTCAAAAGCTTCTACCGGTCTCATATAACCGGAATGAAGAAGTATATAGCTTTTATCTGCCAAGCCATGTTGAAATGGTGCATATAACTTGTATTTTGAAGATTCAATGGTTACGATAAAGTAAACCCAAAATCCTAATCCACCTTTAAATCCATAATTGCCATTGGAATTGTTATTATACAGATACAACTGGCTAATATCTGCTGATTCTTCAAGTTCATTCTTGATAACGTCCAGGTCAAAATGATTAAAAATACTATTGACTATATGGTTCATTTTGAAAAACGGGACCGGCGCTGTTGATTCATCGGTTACCGGGTTACCCGTCTCATCGATAGCATTGATAAATCCTGAATAATCCGGGTATATTGGAAATTTATCAAAGAATTTAGTATTCTTTACCGGGAAATAAGTGGCCTCAAAAGGTATATGTATTGAATGTAAATCTACATTGGCACGGCTCCAGAAATCATTTTGCGAGGTAAACTGAAAATCAATGTATTTTCCTGTGACTGAATTGAAGTAGACTGCCCCCTTAAAAATAAAGGCATCTGTTATTATTTGGGAGGTAAATGATATGTTGTTATACCCGATTTCCGGCAAATGAAGTTGATCGATGATGTCTTTATTTCTTGGTGTGTTCGATGTTTTTATGTTAAAAGAATAACTGGACTGGTCATGAAATATAGGATTTAATAACCGTAAAGATATACGGCCGTCAAAATCGATCTCTTTTTCATTAATTAGTATTTTAAGCATTACTCGATATACAGGGTTATTTTGTCAATAATTAAATCTATATCGTCCCCATTAACATTATATATACCA
>CAZWGG010000007.1:0-26089 GCA_964633305.1 uncultured Bacteroidales bacterium | reverse complement strand
TCACCAACTGTTTTTTCTTTACTGTTGTTCATTATTCCGATAAATTTTCTGAACCAGTTAGCCGCATCAGTGTATTTTTTTTGTTGAAAATAAGAATATCCGTTTCCATACATAGCAAGGCTATATTCATCTAGTTGAAATGCACCGGGCTGATCAATAAATTCCTGGTAACTGGTGTTAGCATCAGAATAATCTTCTAACCGGTAAAATGCCTCAGCTTTCCAATAGTTGGCCAGTATTTTAAGTTTATTATCGAAATTGCCATATTTTGTTGAACTTTCAAATAAACGAACAGCTTCACTGAATTTTAGATTGTTGAATAATTCAAGAGCCCTGTAATAGGCTATCTTTTGGTAAGCTTTCGTTATGTCAGGGGTTTTGCTTTTTATTTTTTCAATAGAGTTTAAAGCCATCCTGTAGTTTTTCGCATTCATATAAGCTATAACCAGGTAATTAAAGGCTTCATCGGTTCGTTTAGAGTCCGGATAATTATCAATATAGTCATTCAAAGCCCTAATGGCTTCGTTAAAAGGAGAGTAAGACAGTTCGTACGTTAAAAGTGCATAGTTAAAGAATGCATCTTCCTGTATAGCTGTATCAAATTCAAGTTTTGCAGCAGATGAGAAAGCCATAAGGGCATCATGTTTCCGGTCGAGTTTCAGATAGCAATCAGCCAGGTGATATAAAGCATTCTGGCAGAGAAGGGTATTTCCTGATGATAGCCGGCTAAACATTTCAGCTGCCTGTTCAAAGTTTCCTGATTTATAGTAAGCATAAGCAAGCTGATATTTATCTTCTTTAGTCACATATTTTGCATTTTCCATATACTTCTCCAGGTATGATATAGCTTCCTTAAACCGGTTAGTTTGTAAATACGATTCTCCAATTATCCGTGCAACCTCGGCCAGGCGTTTTTCTGTTACATTTTCAATAAACCCAGGAGCATATTCAATTACCTTATCATACTTTTTCTGAAGAAAGTAAATCTGAGTTATATAATAGGGAACAATAGCGCCAAAAGTCTCATCATCAATGAGTTTTGTAAATCCGTTTAACGCGGTTTGATAGTTTTTCTGTGAATAACTAATATGAGAATAATAGTATAAGGCAGGAGGTGTATACTTTGTATCCATATCTTTTATCTCATTGAATGCAGTGCGTGCATTTTCCATATCATCTTTCATAAAAAAACAATATCCCTTGTTAAAGAAATATTCGGCACGGTCTTCTTTGTTAAGGTCTTGCTTTTTAACTTTATTGTAGTAAGAAAGTGCAGGTTTATATTCTTTTTTTGAATAGAAATAGTTTGCGAGTTGGAACATTGCATCATTCACAAACGGACTAGCGGGGAAATCACCAATAAATTTATTTACAAGGTATTCCGAGTCATCATGGAATAGTTTGACCGCGCACATGGCAGTATAATAATTTGCCAGGGCACAAGTCCCGGAATTTTTATCTTCATTTGTTTTATCAGCTGCCTTTCCAAAGAATTCTTTTGCTGTATTGTAATTGCCTTTCTCATAAAATTCCAGTCCTTTGTTAAAGTCATCATCCCTGGTAATATGGTATATTGATTTTTGGGCATGGGCCACTGAAATGAAAAGCAGGAATGTTGCTAAAAGCTTTAGGTATTTTAAATTCATTATTTTCCAGGTTCTATTTTTCGTAAAATTACAGATAATAAACGTGTGATATGAACAATTTATTTTTTTTGATTAACATAAATCTGTTAATTTCTGGTTTTTTGAAGCAAATATAAATAGACCGGGAAACCAGGACATCTATTAAAATTAGTCATAAAATCTTTCTTAGAATGATGTTGTGGCATTTTAGTTTTTATTCTTAATTTAGGCAGGAAAATGAAAAAGTAATTTCTAATGCCAGAGGATATTATTATCAATTTTCAGAATGCATCAATATTCCAGGATGATTATCTTGTACTTTCCGATGTAACTTTTAAAGTTAACAAGGGTGAATTTGTTTATTTAATAGGAAGGGTAGGAAGTGGTAAAACAAGCCTAATAAAAACAATAAATGCCGAATTACCATTAAAAGGGGGTAATGTTTTAGTTGCGGGATATGAGCTTGAAAAGCTAAAAAGAAAGAATATACCATTTTTGAGGCGTAAACTGGGTATTGTTTTCCAGGATTTTCAATTGTTAACTGACCGGACCGTGTATGATAATCTTTCTTTTGTTCTAAGGGCTACCGGGTGGAGAGACAAAGCAAAGATTGATTTACGCATAAATGAAGTACTTCAAAAAGTTGATTTAGGGTACAAGCACTATAAGATGCCACACCAGTTATCGGGAGGTGAACAACAAAGGGTAGTTATTGCCAGGGCATTGCTAAATGACCCGGATATTATCCTGGCTGATGAACCCACGGGTAACCTAGACCCTGAAACTTCGGAATCAATTATAAAAATACTGTTTGAAATAAGTGATAGCGGACGGGCAGTGATAATGGCAACACATAATTATACCCTGTTAAAAAGATACAACGCCAGGACATTGAAATGTGAGAATGGAAAGTTAAACGAAATGAAACAAACATCCGAGATTGATTTTACCGCGTTAGAATGGGATAAGCTTTAACAAAAATTTTACCTATAGGCAGGAGGTTTTCTTGTTATACATATTATTTTTTGGTTGATAGTAAAATTCTTATTTGTAATATTAGTTGTGCCGGTTTAAAAAGGAGTTTTTGGATAGTATCCAGGTAAAAAAATTAGTTGTAAATTTGTAAAAAAAACTTATATGAATACACAAACAAGTATAACAGTTGATTTCCCTGCGGATATTTTTTTGGCTCTGAATGAAGGCGAGATGGAGCTGAAAAAAAATATAAAGATATCTTTGGCCATTCGGCTATATCAGTTGCAAAAGTTGACAATTGGTAAAGCAGCTCAATTAGCAGGTTTAACTCGTTTAGAATTTGATAATCTTTTAGCAGACAACCAAATTCCAATTTCAAACTTGGATATTGATGATATTAATAATGACACAAAAAAATTTATTTAGGATGAAAAACGGACTTGTTATTGCAGATTCATGGCCTATTTTTTCATTAGCTGTCATTAATAAACTTGATTTATTGAATTCTGTATTGATACAAAAACAAGAAAAACCAATAAGCTACTAGCCACATATTATCATAGGGCATTGTTGTGCCCTTCGCTTTGAATTAATGCATTTATTAGTATAAACAAGAAAAAAACTAGCTTATAAGAAAAATATATTGATAATAATTATTAACGGATAAAAAGATAAAAAATTTCGATAGAATTTTTGGTTCAGGCCCAATTGGACTAATAAGTAGTTTGTCATTACTTTTTATAGCTAAATATTCGACTAAATACATTGACACTCCTATAATATTCAAAGAAAATAATAATATTAACATTTACCTATTTGCAGGTTTAACACTACTAACAATTATATTACTTGTTTGGAGTATTAAGTCGTTAAATCCGCAGGACAGGGGGAAAAAACTGGCTACAAACGGGATGTTTAAATACTTTCGTCATCCTTTGTACGCTGCTTTTTTAAGCGTTTTTAATTTTGGATTGGCCATTTTAATGAACAACTGGATATATATAATCTGGGCTATTGCCCTGCATCCTTTTTGGCACCTGCTCGTATTGAGAGAAGAAAAGATGCTTAAAGAAATTTTTCCAAATGACTATGAGGAATATTGTAAAAAGACAGGACGTTTTGTTCCTAAATTGAGATTTAAATAACAATACTTCCTATACTGTATATAGTCAATGATGGTGGAGATGGAAACTTGGAGCTTTGTATCCCCCACTAAAGTTTTCCCGGTTGAAACTGATGTGCTGTGAAATCTGCCGCTGACCACATGCAAGAACCGTTGCCTGGTAACATGAAGGGCCCAAAGTACAACGAATGGACTATATATTTAACGCATAAATTGCGACGATAGATTTTAAAATGCGACAAATAAACCGTATATTCACTGCAAAATATGCAACGAATGAAAATTTTTATACATCAACAGGATAATTGGCCAAATTTTACCTGGAAAAGTGATGAGATTGTTAACCTGTTAAGTGAAGCAAGGAATTTGCAAGGCAGGTTAATTGGCAGGATGGAATCATTAGGATTTGACCTGAGAAATGAAGCCCTACTTGATACATTGACATTGGACGTTTTAAAGTCAACAGAGATTGAAGGTGAAATTTTAGACCCAGCCCAGGTTCGTTCCTCCATAGCAAGAAAACTTGGTATGGAAATAGCAGGCTCAGTTGAGTCAGACAGAAATGTTGATGGAATGGTTGAAATGATGCTTGATGCAACGCAAAATTGTTTTAACCCATTAACAGCCGAAAGATTATTTGATTGGCATGCGGCACTGTTTCCTGCAGGAAGGAGTGGTATGTACCGTATTACAGTTGCTGACTGGAGAAAAGATAGCACAGGGCCGATGCAAGTTGTGTCGGGTGCAATGGAAAAAGAAAAAGTTCATTTTCGGGCCCCTGGTTCATCTCTAATAGAAAATGAAATGAGACTGTTTTTAGATTGGTTTAATAAAAGTGCAGAAACTGATTTTGTAATAAAAGCTGCAGTGGCACATTTATGGTTTGTTACTATACATCCGTTTGACGATGGAAATGGTCGAATAACACGGGCACTAACAGATATGTTATTGGCACAATCAGACAAAAGTACGCAGAGATTTTATAGTATGTCTGCCCAAATCAGGCTTGAAAGAAAACAATATTATGAAATACTCGAAAAAACACAAAAAGGCAGTCTTGATATAACAGAGTGGATTAAGTGGTTTCTGACTTGTTTAATAAACGCATTGAAATCAACTGATTCCGTTTTGACCCGAGTTTTATTTAAAGCAAATTTTTGGATCAAACATTCGAAAACAATAATAAATGAACGACAAAAGAAACTATTGAATAAAATATTGGATGGATTTGAAGGAAAGTTGACTTCGTCTAAATGGGCAGAAATAGCCAAATGTTCTAAAGACACAGCTATAAGGGATATTCAAGATTTGATAAATAAAGATATAGTAAAAAAAGAGGCAGCAGGAGGACGAAGTACAAGTTATGAATTGAAATGAATGCCAGCAAGGTAACCAGTATAAAATACCGGGGAATGTAATAAGTATTATCCTAAAACTAGGTAATAAAGAGGTTAGGTTATCAGGCTAATTGATAATAGTACCATAATAAAATTTTATATTGTTTCATAACATTTAATTCAAAAAAAATAGTAATATTTGCATTATTGTTGTTAACCCTGAATAAGTTAGGTGGGTTAGGGTGAAATGATTTTTCGAGGAGGGAGATTGGTAAATCAAATTATATTTATGTTGATGATACTTTGAAAGTTATGTTTAGTAAACAAAGCAAAAGAGAAAAAATAATTAATTATTTATTTGGCCATCTTTCAGAAAATGAAAAAAGACATGTTGAAGAGAAGTTAAAGTCCGATTCTGAATTTCAACGTATTTATAAAACAGAAAGAGAAAACCTGACCCTTCAGTCTTACCTTAACAATGAATTGCCCTTACATGAAAGAATAGAATTTGAACGCCAAATAAGAAATAATTCTTATCTGCGGCGTACAGTTTATCTCCACAAGAGATTGTTAAATGCCGACATCTTCAAAACATTGGAATACAAAAAATTATTAGAAAAAGTAATAAAAGAATCCGAACATAATACAAAAAAAAGCTTTTTGGCCCGGGCATTCTCAGCTACCAACATAATGAAATTGGTAGTTGCGGCTTCCATACTTTTCATGGTATACCTGGGGGTAGAAAAAGTATACAGGCTCCAGGAACAACCGTTAGAAAACAAGTTATTTAAAGAATATTACAAGCCTTTTTTCGACAATAAGGCAACCAGGTTTCATACAAACAGCAGCTTATTATATGAAGCCAAAAAAAAATACAATAATGGCAATTATATAGAGGCACTTGATGTTTTTGAAAACTTACCTAATTCTTTAACAATAAATATTGAAAAACATTTTTACTCTGCTTTGATATATATGGAACTAAAACAATATAACCGGGCAATTGATATTTTTAATAACCTAATAGATAATTCTGAAACAAAACAAATTCTTCCTTACGTGAAATGGTACCTTGCACTTTGTTATCTTCAAACAAATAATACGGATAAGGCCATTGGAATATTTGAAGAAATAGTTGAATATAAAGGATACTATTCTAAACCTGCCAAAAAAATCCTTTCACGGATCAAACCCTAAACCGGGAATTTGCTAATTTTTATAAAAACAAACGCAGATTTATATTTTGAATCAATCAAAAGATAACAATTAATTCAATTAGTAATCAATAATTGACTATTATGATGCAGCCTTCGGCTGCATTATCATAGGTAATAATATTGGGGTTAAATCGAATAATTCAACAGCACTTAACATAAAGTGCTGAGGTCGGAATTTATGTTTTTGTGTTCTCCTGGCAAAATGAAAAATAGCCCACTAAATCTCGAAACCTCAAAACTACACAAAAAGTACATCCGCCATAATTAATTATAGCCATAATAATCATAATATGTTGAATTATAACTATTTAAAAATGGATTGTATGAAATAAACTAACCTGATAAAATCGCTGTAGGGACGGGATGGCCTGTTTGAGGGCAAACGCAACGAAGTATGCGGACTTTATAAACGGGCCCTAATTAGTAATGCAATAAGCAAACCTATAACAACCAAAAACACGATAACTTTGAGCAGTACATGATGGTATAAAGCATCCTGGTTTCCGATAACTACAAGGTTTGCCCATGTTCCGGGCTGTGCATTAAGCGGATCGGTCTTTTTAAGGTACCTGAGTTTTGCAATCCGCATGGCTTCATCTTTTCGTTTTCCGAGTAATAAATGCTTATAAAAAACGGTAAGTTCTTCTAAGGCAGGAATTACAGGCGACCCCCATAGCGAAAGTACTACCGATTTACTGCCAGCGTTGAAGAAACTCCTTCCAATACTCATCACACCCTCACCACTGGCAAGCCTGCCCGAACCCGAATAGCACGATGCAAGGACAACCATTTTTGCATTGAGGTGTATATTGCTTATCTCATAAGCATATAAAATACCATCTTCTGACGAATCGTTAGGTGTTGCCATATATATTTTTGATAACGATGAATTTTTCCTGTTTTCTTGTCCGTGGGCATAAATATGCAAAATATTGCAATGGCCCGAATACTTTTTAAAGTTTTTTTCTGTAGCAGAATATCCTGTAAACGATCTGCCAACTAGCATTTTAGCTAAACGTTTCAGATTTTTTGCCCCCCCGGGGAAATTCTCGAGTGTATCACGGGGTGCCTTATAAAGCGGGGCAAAGCCCAGGAAACGGTTTCTCCCCGTTTTTTCTTTTTTCTTTGATCCGGCCAGCAGTGTTGCAGAAAAAGCATACCCTATCGGGTATTTTTTTACCAGGTAACTTTCCCTGCTGTAGTCGGCAGGGCTATTTTCGGAATAAGGCTCATCAACCAATGACTCAAACGACATAAGGCCCATACTTATATCCGGCACAATCAACAGGTTTTTGTGCTGAATGTACGGTTCAAAAGGGGCAATTAACGTTTCATATAAATCAAAAGAAGCGATTCGGAACGAATCGTAACTTAGCATATACTCACTATGAAGAAAGGTGTTATAAAACTCCAGGTTTTTATAAAAGCTACTGTCAATGGGCTGGGCGCTTAGTTTATACATCTCTTTTGTAAACAAAAAGGTATAGAGCAGGGAACCGGAAACAGTATATTCAACAAGGGCTTCACGCGTGTCAAGCGAGTTTTGTAATTCGCTGGGGGTAATTACGTGGTCATCATATTTTAACTGGTAATAAGCGGGGTAATTTTGTTCCATTTCCTTAATTAGTTCTTCCTGTTTTCTTGAAAGGTCAAATATTTTACCGGTTAACGAATTTACCTTAACAGAATCCGGCATCTCACTCTCACTTTGCCGGCTAAGGGCCAGCCTGCAATTGTTTACCTGTTCTTTCAGTTTTCTTTCTTTTTCAATAATTTCGGCCGGCACACCGGCAAAACCTTTAGCTTTTTCTTCGTTTACCAGTTCTTTAAGCACCCCGTATCTGCTTCGCTCGGCATATTCAAAAGCCGTGTTTTTGTAGGTTTCATCGCCGGTTAGCCTGTAGAGGGCTTCGGCAATTTTTATAATGGCTAAATGCGTATTGTACTCATTTGAAGAAATGTACAGTTTAGACTGCTCGCTTTGGTAGCCTGTGCGAAGCTTGTAAATAAAATGGGCTACCAGCTTATAGGCTGAAAGGGCAGATGAAAGGTTTTGCTTTTTATCTTCAACAGATGCCAGCTTCTCAAAAGTCAGGGCTTTGGCTTTTAGCAGGTCAATAAGGTCGATATCGGGATAAATGTCTATAGCCGGGTTGGTATAAATGCAGGTGTCATTGAAATTTTTAACACGGGCAATAAGGGCTTTTTGGTAATAGGTTAAAGCAGTTGCAAATTCTTTTTTTTGTGTATATATGTTTCCTATTGTTTCAAGGCATTCTGAAGTGTAAGGGTGCTTTTTGCTAAATTTATTAATAAAGGTATTATACGCTTCTTTTCCCATTTTAAGACTTTTACTAAAATTATTCTTTTCTGCCAGAAGACTTGCATAGTACATTTTAGCCCTGGAAGTCATATAATAATCTTTACCATATTTATTTATGTAACCCTTAATAGATAATAGGTAATATTTTTCTGCTTCATCAAATTTATTAAGTCTCTGATAAGCTAATGCAATATTAAAATAGGTGATTTCAATAGTTGAAAGATTATTTTCTTTGGATAGTTGAATAGATTTTAGGAAGCAGGTAAGCGATTTTTCATATTGATTAGCATTTAAGTAAGTATATCCAAGATTATGATATGTTTTTTTAATGTTGGTAACATCTTTGCTTTTATTATTCTCCATTAAATTCAGAGCTATTTTGTAGTAATCTATGGATTTCGTATAATCGCCTAGTGCTGAATAGGTAATCGCAAGGTTTGTATAAGTTAAAGGAATAAGTGAAGAATCATTAGTAGAAAGTAGTGCTTTATCAAAATAATTAATAGCCATTTGAATTTCACCAATTCTCCTGTGAAGTATTCCCATCCAATTATAGATTTTGTAGTATTGGGGTTCAATATCAGTTTTAGTTTTACTTTTGAGTTTCAGTATCAACTTAAATTGTTCTATAGCATTTTTAAAATTTCCAGATTCATAATTAGTAAAAGTATTATCATATAATTTTAAAATATACACAGTATCAATATTACTATTGGCTTTAGTTTTCAAATTATTTAATGCCATGATAGTGAATAAAATAATTATTTTTTTGAAGTAATAAAGGTTATATTTTCGTATACTAAAATTCATTTATAAGGCTTAATAAGAAAACAAACTACTAATTTAAGCCTCTGTGTTTAATTTAAAAACTAGTATTATGAAAAATCAAGTTACAAAAGGGAAAAAGCAATTAGAAGTCTTAACTTCTGGGCAATTAGTTAAAATTAAAGGTGGAGATGGAGAAGCAGAAGATATGTATCCTTCACCACAGTAAAAATTGGGTCTTTTAAATGGTTCAATGACTTAAGCAGGGTACCCTCACCCTGCTTTTTGTTTATTTTATAGCTAAGCTAAATAATATGAACATTAGTATTTTAAAGTAAAAAGGTTATATTTTCGTATGCTAAAATTCATTACCAGGTTTATTAAAAACAAACCACTAATTTAAGCCTCTATGTTTAATTTAAAAATTACTACTATGAAAAAACAAATCATTATTGTAAAAAAGAAACTGGAAGTGCTATCTTCAAAACAATTAACAAAAATTAAAGGTGGAACATATCCAGAACAACCTGATCCACCAGAGATTCCACTCTAAAAAGAATTTAGGAATTAAGCAGGGCACTTACACCCTGCTTTTTCTATTTTATAGTTAAGCTAAATAATATGAACATTCGTATTTTAAAGTAATAAAGGTTATATTTTCATATACTAAAATTCATAATTTGGCTTAATGACATTGAACTTACGGTAGGGGGGGCATAACAAAAACACCTTACAACACATAAATATTATGATTGATTAAGTATCTTTGTAAAAAAGTACGATGGCTGAATTTACAGAAAAATATATAAACCCATTTACCGATTACGGATTTAAAAAGCTTTTCGGTGAAGAACCAAACAAGGATTTGTTATTGGATTTTTTAAACGAATTGCTTAAAGACGAGCAAGGTGTGATTAAGGATTTGACTTACTTGAAAACAGAACAACTCGGGGCATTTGATATTGATAGAAAAGCAATATTCGATTTATACTGCGAAAATGAAAAAGGAGAAAAGTTCATCGTTGAACTTCAAAAATCAAAACAAAATTTCTTTAAGGACAGGACAGTTTATTATTCGACTTTTCCGATTAGGGAGCAAGCCAAACGGGCTGATTGGGATTACGAATTAAAAGCAGTTTATACCATTGCGATACTAGATTTCGTGTTTGATTCTGATAAAAATGAGCCTGACAAATTCCGATATGATGTAAAACTATCTGATATTGAAACGAAAAAAGTCTTTTATGATAAATTGACTTTTATTTATTTAGAAATGCCTAAGTTTAATAAGTCTATTGATGAGTTGGATTCAAGGTTTGATAAGTGGTTATTTGTTTTGAGAAATTTAAACAGGCTCGAAAGGATCCCCGACAAATTGAAAGAACAGATTTTTGAGAAATTGTTTGAGACCGCCGAGATTGCAAAATTTACTCCAGACCAGGTACGTTCATACGAGGACAGCTTAAAGTATTACCGAGATTTAAAAAATTCCTTGGATACGGCAAGAGATGAGGGAATAATAGAAGGGATTGAAAAAGGGATTGAAAAAGGGATTGAAAAAGTTGCTGTAGAAATGATTAAATCAAAAGAACCAGACGATAAAATTCAAAAATTTACAGGTTTGACAATAGAACAAATCAGTTACTTGAGAAAAAATTACGCCACCTGACATTATAGGATTTAAAGCTCAGTTGGACCAATCGGGCAGGAGAAACGGGGAATGATTATGTTGTTGCCGGAATTGATAAATTTTATTATTACTGTTCTTTTTGCCTTTCCCCGGGAACATCCACAGCATCCCTGCCTATGCTAAGGCTTCGACAAATTTATTTAATGAAACAGGGAGGAAAACAGGAGTGATGGAGATTCCCGTTTTCACGGGAATGACGACAAAGAAAGTTGGAGTTGATAAAAGGAAACTGACATGATGTTGGTTACGTCGCCCTTTCGGATTTGCAATTAGTCCTGTACGAAACCCTCTTAATTTATTCAAAAATTAAGGCCGCTAACGAATAGCGACCTTATAAAAAATGTGTTTAACTTTTATAAGCACCATGTTAATAACATGGACTACAATCGGAGCCACCTAAAGTTATATTTTATTATTTTTTTCGCCAATTACGTTCGCTTAATGACATTGAACTTGCGGTAGGGGGCATAACAAAAACACCTTACAACACATAAATATTATGATTGATTAAGTATCTTTGTAAAAAAGTACGATGGCTGAATTTACAGAAAAATATATAAACCCATTTACCGATTACGGATTTAAAAAGCTTTTCGGTGAAGAACCAAACAAGGATTTGTTATTGGATTTTTTAAACGAATTGCTTAAAGACGAGCAAGGTGTGATTAAGGATTTGACTTACTTGAAAACAGAACAACTCGGGGCATTTGATATTGATAGAAAAGCAATATTCGATTTATACTGCGAAAATGAAAAAGGAGAAAAGTTCATCGTTGAACTTCAAAAATCAAAACAAAATTTCTTTAAGGACAGGACAGTTTATTATTCGACTTTTCCGATTAGGGAGCAAGCCAAACGGGCTGATTGGGATTACGAATTAAAAGCAGTTTATACCATTGCGATACTAGATTTCGTGTTTGATTCTGATAAAAATGAGCCTGACAAATTCCGATATGATGTAAAACTATCTGATATTGAAACGAAAAAAGTCTTTTATGATAAATTGACTTTTATTTATTTAGAAATGCCTAAGTTTAATAAGTCTATTGATGAGTTGGATTCAAGGTTTGATAAGTGGTTATTTGTTTTGAGAAATTTAAACAGGCTCGAAAGGATCCCCGACAAATTGAAAGAACAGATTTTTGAGAAATTGTTTGAGACCGCCGAGATTGCAAAATTTACTCCAGACCAGGTACGTTCATACGAGGACAGCTTAAAGTATTACCGAGATTTAAAAAATTCCTTGGATACGGCAAGAGATGAGGGAATAATAGAAGGGATTGAAAAAGGGATTGAAAAAGGGATTGAAAAAGTTGCTGTAGAAATGATTAAATCAAAAGAACCAGACGATAAAATTCAAAAATTTACAGGTTTGACAATAGAACAAATCAGTTACTTGAGAAAAAATTACGCCACCTGACATTATAGGATTTAAAGCTCAGTTGGACCAATCGGGCAGGAGAAACGGGGAATGATTATGTTGTTGCCGGAATTGATAAATTTTATTATTACTGTTCTTTTTGCCTTTCCCCGGGAACATCCACAGCATCCCTGCCTATGCTAAGGCTTCGACAAATTTATTTAATGAAACAGGGAGGAAAACAGGAGTGATGGAGATTCCCGTTTTCACGGGAATGACGACAAAGAAAGTTGGAGTTGATAAAAGGAAACTGACATGATGTTGGTTACGTCGCCCTTTCGGATTTGCAATTAGTCCTGTACGAAACCCTCTTAATTTATTCAAAAATTAAGGCCGCTAACGAATAGCGACCTTATAAAAAATGTGTTTAACTTAAATTAATCTACTATTACAAATAAAAATTTTTAATCATTTATGACCGTAATAGCACTTTATCAAAAAAAGGCAATGCAGCCTGTATATTTTATAAAAGTAAATAATGGATACACGCGAAACAATCAGATAAAGTATGTATTTTTTCTACATGTTTTATATGATATCTGCAAATAATAAAGGTTGATTTTGTGTAAAAGCTGTTTCTGTATCAAACCCTGACAGAGTTTTCTTAAAAAAGAGATACATTTATAAAGGCTTTACGGCATTTTATAAGCCAACTCTGTCAGGGTTTTTAGGATGTATTTATATTCCTTTTTTTTCTATTTTAGTCATAGCTAATTCGTTTATCACGCAGTACATATCAGTTTACCAATTCGAAAAAAGACTTTGAATACAAGTTATCAAATAGCAGTAATTGTTCATGTGGCCCGTGGCACTGGACAGTTCCGTTATGCAATATATAAATACGGTCAGAAATCCGTACCGGCCGTATTTTGTGGGTAACAATAAGAATAATACAGGACGAACGTATTTGGGCCAGCTTTTCAAGAACAAAATTTTCTGTTTGCCGGTCCATTGATGAGGTAGGTTCATCGAGCAATAAAATCCCTGCTTTCCTGTACATGGCCCTTGCTATAGAAATTAATTGCATTTGTCCGCCTGAAAGGTTTACCCCGTCTTCGCCTAAACCTGTAAAATAACCGCCGGGGTATTGTTCAAAATATTTATCAAATTCATAAAATTTACAAAATTCAATGGCTTTTTGAATAGCAGGGCCGCTTGGTTCAAAACATATATTTTCTATTAATGTGCCGCTAAAAAAGCCCGACTTCTGGGGAACAACGGCTATATGGCCCTTTAAGGAGCTAAAAGTAATTTCATTGCTATTGATATCATTGAAAAGTACCGTGCCTTTTTCAAAAGAATAATAATTCTGTATAAGTTTTAGTATGGTACTTTTCCCCGTTCCATTTTCACCAAACAGGGTTACAATTTCTCCTTTTCTTACTTCAAATCCAATGTCTTTAAGTAGCAGTTTCCGGCCGGGAAACCGAAAAGACATTTCATGCACTTTTAAAATTTGTATATCCGAATGCATTTGACATTTCCTGCCGGGGGGTTCATTTTCTTTTTTAATTGCAGCGAATTCAAACATCCTGTCAAAAGCAATTCTTGCCCCTTGAAGTTGCAAATTGGCAAATGCCAGGGTAGCAATGGCTGAAAACATTCCTGAGGATACACTTAAAATGGCGGTTAAACTGCCCAGGGTTAATTCACCGTTTATTACCATTAAAGAATTAATAAGAAGCAAACCTGCTGAAAAAATAACAGAAACAAGGCCGGTCACCATACCAAGGGTAACATTTATTTTGCCTAAAGAGAATAATACTGCCTGGAAGTGGCCGAATACGGCTTTATTCGCGGCTGAAAAAATGTCTTCCTTATTGTTTCCTTTAATAATCTCAATGCCCTGTAATGTTTGAATATAGTTGCTTTCGTTCTTTGCATGCGCTTCCATTGTTAAACGTTGATAAAAAACTATATGGCCGTGAAAAACCCATGCAATAAGAAAAAAAACAGGTAAAGCTGAAATTATAATAAACCCGGCAATTTTCGAATACAAGAAAATAAAAACTGACGATACAACCAGTATAAGAAAATCTAATACAAGTGTATTTACCAGGTATGCAATTGTTTGTTGAATTGAGCCGGTATCATTCATCCTTGCTACCATATCACCTGTTTTCCGGTTATCGAAAAACGATATGGGCAGCCGGAGCAAACTGGTATAAAATTTATCAATTAGCCGGGTATTAAAATCCCTGCCTTGCCTTATTGAAAAAATTCCATGTATGTATGACAACCCGTTCTTAAAAAGTAAAAGGATAAATACAATAATAATTCCTGCAACCAGTTTCTCTTTATTTTTTGTCGGTAAAATATCATCAAGCAACTTTTGGGAAAAGACGGCCATTGTAAGCCCGAGAAAAGCAACAACCAGTCCGAGCAAAAGGGAGGCGGAAAGTATATTAATATCATCTTTAAGCAATTCTTTTATCCAGGTTATTTTTGCAGGAAAACTTTCTTTTTTATTTTGAAAATTATCATTCGGGGTTAATAAAAGGAGGGCTTTGGATTTCCATATTTCAGATAATTCATCTTCCTTTATAAATATACATCCGCGTGCGGGGTCGCCAATTATGAAACCTTTGTTTTGATCAAATCCGTAACAGGTAATAAAATGCAATGAATTGTTATGAAGTGTAACATGTAAAATAACCGGTTGGGACTGTTCTTTAAGAAACCCGGTATCTGCTTCAAGTCCTTCAACGTCAAACCCGGTACCGGATGCTGCCTGGTAGAGCCCAAGCATTGTTGTGCCTGATCTTGATGTTCCGCTTAGTTCCCTTAGCTGCTCCAGGTTTTTATATCCATCGTAATATTTTATTATGCTCTGAAGGCAGGCTACGCCGCAATCGGCCTGGTCGTTTTGAAAAGTAAGTGTTTTTTTAATTCTTCGCCATTTCACCATCCGGGGTTTTATTGTGTTCACTTATTGCGCGGATTATCGCTTGGACGCTGGCTTCTCCGAGAAAAACCTTTACCAGGCGGTGTTCTTTATTGTATATGTACGTAGTGGGCACGGAAGGAGGATTACCAAATTTCGTGGCAAAATAATCATAACCCGACTGTAAAACACGTATTTGAGGAATAGTGTCGAGGCGGTATGTAAACGAAAATTCAGCCAACAAGTCATGCCCAGCATCAGAAATAAACAAAATGTCAATATCCCTGAACAGAACAAAGTTTTTGAGGATATCCCCGGTTTCATAAGTGCAATGCTCACATAAAGGATTAAACCATATTATTACTACCGGTTTGCCCGGCAATAAGCTTTTAGATGAAAACATGGCCGTAACGGACCGGTAAAATTCAAAATACGGGAGGGTTTGTGCGTAGAGATTATTGTTTTCATATTGCCTGATTTTAATATTGGTTTTTATAACCAAAACAACAATTATTCCTCCTAAAAATAATAATACCGTAAATTTGGTTATTGTACGCAATTTCATAAAAAAACTATGATAAGGTAACGGCAAAATAGATTAATAACGTAACCCATAACACAACCCCCAGCCCGTATGTGCTAAGAATAAATAAAAGACAATTAATGAATTTTTTATGGGCCAATTTATGGTAACCGTACGTAAGAGCTAAAATATAAATAGCGTGAAACAGGTTTATTTGTTGGTAAATATACAATTCCCATGGTTTAAGCCTCGTAATATCAAACATATTTAGCAATGATAAAGGATAATAAGCCTGAATTTCTTCAAGTGTACTAAAATTAGAAACCCATAACAAAAGCATCCTGATAAGGGCCGCTAAAATAAATATGCCTTCGGCAATTAATACCATACCGAAAAGTTTTTTAAAACTTAAAATGGTTTCAGAAATTATAGAACCTAAATGGACACTAAAAGAAACTGCAGATATTTTTAAAAAAAGCAATAAAGGCACAATAAAATAACCGATCCACTGCCATTTATCACGAAATGACAGAAATTGTTTTATTCGTTCCGATGTTAATTGTTGTCCCAGAAAATCAAAATAATACTGATCAGTGATTATAATTGTATTAATTGTGTATGTTACAAGTACAGATATGAGCATGTACAAAACAAATAACAATCTTTTGTCAACAATATTTAAAGAATGTATACTCATCTTACATCAATTTGTACTAAAATATTGTTCCAGCTCTTTAAGAACAATTGTATTTACCCCATTAAGTTCTTTGATTATTTTGCCTTTCTCCATTAAAATTATTCGTTCACATATTTCACTAACAAATTTGAGGTTGTGACTTGAAATAAGAACTGTTGCAGAATTATTTTGATGGTAATCTCTAATAATATCTTTTAATTTAATTTGCGATGATGGATCAAGAAAATTAAATGGTTCGTCCATAATCAAAACTTTTGGTAAAGGAATTAATGCTCCCATAATCCCTATCTTTTGTTTGTTGCCGCTGGAAAAATTTCGAATTAGTTTATTTTGGTTTAGTATTTCATCATTCATAAAACTTAAATAATTGACAATTCTTGTTTCAATTTCTTTCTTATTTATATGATTTAATTTTCCAATAAAATGAAAATATTCTTCTGGGGTTAAGAATTCAATAAGAAATTCGGGACTCAAATATGCAGTGGTGTAAAACTTCCAGTTCTCACTATTTCTTACTTCTGTATTATTAGATAAAATATAACCTTCATTTGGTTGAATTAAGTCTAATATACACTTAAAAAGGGTAGTTTTACCTGCTCCATTATTCCCAACTATACCCAAAAGTTGACCTGAAGGTATGTTGAAATTATTGATATCCAGGACAGGTTTTTGATTATATTTTTTAATTAAGTTTTTAAAAGTTAATGTCATACCTTTTACATTTTATAATGCTCATAAAACTTATATTTATTTTTATATATTTTTTTTGATATACTGGTTATCCAATGATTCTTACTAAAAATAAATGATAAGCCTAGTGTGAATAAGAATATTTTATAAAGTAATATTGAAAAGAAAAAAAGAAAAATAAAGTATGTACCAACTGGTATTCCAGTAATAATTAAAATAGTTACTATTTGATTGATTCCAGTACCCTGCCAGTTGCCAAGAATGAGCTTATTTAATTCTATAGGTGAATAATTATATAAAGCATTGGCAAAAATAATATAGTTACCAAATCCAGCAACATAGGACCAGACACTTATAAATAGAAAAACATCACCATTATTTTTATATAAAATGGGAAAGCTAATAACCCCAATCAAAATGATTGAAAACAGAAATAAATTCAAAAGGATTTTGAAATATTTGTGTATGCTAAAATTTGAAGTAACAATAAAAGCAAAAAAAGAACTTTGCCAGCTTAAGAGATAATGTCCGTGTAAAAAACTAAAACTGCCCAACAGAATTGTTAACCATAAAACAGTTATAAAGTCGTTGTTATTTGAATATTCATTGATTAATATGAAAAATAAAGCATAAGACATCCAAAATAATGACATAAAAAAATTAAGGCGAACTCTTTTATTTCTTAAAATTAACTTTATTTCAAGCATTAAATAAGAAGAAGATTCTTTGAAATTATTTAAAAAATTATATTTAAAATATTTATTTTTTATTTTATAAAGAGAGTCTGATTCTGAATAAAAAAGCCTGTTTAGTAAAAGGTGTGTAAAATAAATTATTCCTACTAATACTAGCGTAATGGCAATAAATATTAAAAAGTATCCCTCTAAGAATAAATTGCAAAGTTTTAATGTTATTTCTCCAAATTGAACGCTATAAAATATTTTTCCACAAAAAATAATTATTAATAAAAAAAGGGGAATCAGACTAAATAAAACATTTTGTTTAGCTATTGTTTTTATCAAAAAAACAAGGAAATTATTTAATAAGATGAGAAGTACTATTCCAAAAACAAAAAAAGTCATTTGTTGAGTCCCAAAAGTGGGCATGATTGCTATTAAAGCAAATGGAACAGTTATTAATAAAAGATATATATTGAAAAAGTTGCATATTGATTTAATTAAAAGATTGTTTATTAATTTACTTTTTTTAATAGGAAGCAAGAAATAAGATTTATTTATAAAGAAAGTAATAGATTGAAACAAGTATCTAATAAATAAGTCTATAGCTAAAATATAAATTAAAATCAAAAAGAAAGAACTTGAAATATCTTTATCAGGCCAAATTCTGAATAGAACTTTATTTAAAGAGATGCCAATTACTAAAAAGAAAATACTTAATATAGATAGTCCTAAATAGGATAATAATTTCAACATTAAATGTTTTTCAAAGACCGGATTTCTGTAAAGTGACTTAAAATCATTATATAATAAAAGCAGATATATCATCTATTAATATTTTAATCAGAATAGAAAACATCATCAAGATTCTTTTGGGAAATTTGCATATCCTCAGATCTAATTTGTAATTTCTTCACATACTTTAAAATATGAAAATATTTGCAATCATAATATACGTTGCACATTTCACAATTAAAGCAGGAAGGGAAACTATAGTTTTTTAGTATATTATCTTCGGTATTAAAATCATTCATAACCTCATTTGTTAGGTTCTCTCCATAAATTAATTTAAGGGATTTAATTATTTCAGCATGAGCAGCCTTCTTTAGAATGAATCGTAAATAATCTCTTATACATAATAAATAAAGTAAAGAACTCCTGTTATCCTTATTGATTGTATTTTTTAAATAAATCTCCAGAAAATCATGAGCCTGCTTGTATTTTTTTATTTTGAAACTTAACATAAAAATAAAAATTTCAATTGGGATGTCATTCAAGTCCTTATTTTCATTGTATAAAAATAATTTTGTTATTTTTCCTTTCAATGGAAAACTTCTTTTATATGAGTATACCATTAATTCCAATAACTTTTCAATCTCACTATTATTACTATTCTTTATATTTAATAATGTTGGAAGATTTTCATAGTATTCTATTTGGTTTTTTAAATCATCGTTGGTAACAATATGCGATTCACTCATTCCAGGAATATAAACATGAAAAGATGGAAAATTCAATATTGAAACGTCTCTTACAAATAATTCAAGATTTAGGTCAAATATTATTTTAGTTAAGTGATTTAGGTCATCTTTGTCAGATTTGGAGGTTGTATATGTAAAACCGGAAAATTTATAACTTTCTTGATTCTTTAATATACAGATAGGCCAGTTTCCTGTATTATTCGTTAATAGCTTATAATAATTATTTATAGCTGATATTTCAAATATCGATTCTTTATGTGTTTTTTCATCATTTATATTTAAATCTTTTAATTTCAAGTTAATATCTCCTTGATAGAATTCTGTTAAACATCTTTCTAATGCAGTAATATATGATGGATCAGAACCTAAATTAAAAGCATATTTGTTCCTTTTTGTATCGATAACAAGAACTCCTATCACAGGTAATTCCTCTCCTAAAGAGCAATCTTTAATTACTATCTTGTATTCATATTTCTTTTCTAATGAAATAATTTTATCAAAAATAGAAGTATTATAAAAATATGATAGAGGTACTGTTGGGGGAGTTATATTTTCGGTATATATCTTTTTCAAAACATATCTTTCAAAAATTTCACAAATTCCTTGAATAATAGCTTCCTCTTTTGTATTTCCTGCACACATACCATTGCTGCCACATGCATATCTTAAAATCTCTGTTGGGAGATATTGTATTTTTCTAGATTGAACATTGAAATAAGGAACACAGAGTAGTTTCTTATTTCTAAATACAAGGTTCAGATAATTAGTAATTTTTTTTACGGATTCTTCTTTAAATAATTTTATAATATAATTTTTACAATCTTTTATTACGTCTGAAATACTTAAAAATTTCTCGTCACTAAAGTATGTAAAATATAAATTTACATCTAATTTTTCCAGTAATTCCCTATAAGTACTATCTGGGGGAAGTCTTTTTATATAACTGTTACATGCAAATTTTGTATAATCAAATAAAAACATATTTTGAACTCTTTCCATAAATTCACCATATGCACTAGCTAAAGCATATTGTCTTGATATTCCCTTTCCATTTGTCCCTAAATTAAAATTATTAATTAATTCATCATCCAATGTAATTCTACAATCAAAAAAAGGAAGATTAGTATCTAGTGAATGATGTTCAATTGTGAATATTTTATTTTGTTCTAATATATATCTTATCTCATTTATAGTTTTAAATGGATCTTTTGCTTTATATGGCTTTCTTCTTTCAAGTGACATATTTTTTTTATTAGTATCCTTGGATAAAAAGTTAACTTGTTTTATCCAAGGATTATCCTGTTTTTGACTAACAGGTTAAAGATTTAATAAGATTAATAAAGGGTAGGTGACACTGTTCTTGTTGGAAGAGTTAATTTTGTTGGTTGGGCTATTCTTCCTTCACAATCACCAGCAGTTACTGCCATGCCTGCCAATCCTAAAATTCCCCAAGGGCCAGTAAACATTGATACGGCACTAAGGCCGAATCCAATACAAGCCCGAATTTGAGCAGGAGTCATTTTTTCTCCCTGAATGGTTTCCATTTCTTGAAAATTTAATTTTCTCATGATTTTATAGTTTTTATTAAGTAAGAATGAAAGATATCATCATAAAACTATCACTGAAAAGACAATAATTGAAAAAAATAGTGCATTTTTTTCATGAACGGTTTATAGTAGAGAATGAACGGTAATATAACACAAATAATCATCTTATAAGATGGTTTTTAACTATAAGTCTACAAAATTTATTCTTCAAAACGGATAATTTTATCAAAAGAATATGTAATATTCATGTTACTTGGGTTTTCACCAAACAAGTAATAAAAATAAATTAGACAAACTTTGTAGTATATATTTTTACAAGGATTTCCAATTTCAAAAATTTTTAACTTGCGAATTTAAAGTACTAGCAAATTGAATAAATCCTAATTCTTTACCTATAACTTCTATTAGTTGAAAATTCATTTTGAATTATTTCTAATAAGGAGAATAATATTTTTTATAAGATTAATATAACCATTAGCTCTAAAATCTTAACTCCATTTTTTAATTATAAAATTACAATTGGTTTCTATTAATTTTTTTAGAAATGAATAATAGATAAATCCCCATAATGGCCTTTTGTTAAAATATATTATTTCTTTAGAGCTTAAATCAACTAATACAGGTACTTCAAATCCCGACCACCGCTTTTTTGAAAATGAATAACAATACTCTTTAGCTGAATTTTCAATATTCTCGGCAGCTAATATAGCAATAGAAGCTATACCGGATTGCAAACCTCCTGGGATCCCTGTGTAATTATTTTTAGCATAATTAAATAATTCCCCGGAGTAGCCTTCAATTTTTTCCTTAGTTACTATTTCATCTATTACTCCTATACTTAGAAACACTTTTAATTGGGTTGCAAACCATATTAGTTTAAACTTTTTTAAATAAGCAATCTCACAATCAATGTCGGTAAAAAATACACTTTTGGCTGAATAAATATTTTCTTGCTTAAACTTTTCCTTAACTTCTTCCAGTAAATGAATTTTATTCATAATTTGAGTTTTTTATTAGAACCAAACAGAAAAAGAAATGCAAAAATTACACTATTTTTTCGAATGTTTCAAAACATAGAGTGAACGGTAAAATAATTTTTACAATCATTTGAAATTCATCATTTTTTCAATAAACACTTTTTTTCTTCTTCTTGAGATATTGAATTTTATTCCATTTTCAAGCAATGCCTGATTAATATGATTTATGCTTATACTTTTAACAAAATTCAGGTTTACAATCATTTGCCTGTTAACCCTATGGAAAAAATCTGTTGGCAGGAATTTTTCCAGTTCAATTAATGATTGATTTACTACAAAAGATTTGCCCTGTGACAAAAACACTTCTGTTATAGTTTTTGTTGAATATATGTACATTATATTATGTACATTTTCTTTTTTCAATGAACAAGGTGTCTTAAAAATAACCCCGGATCCTGATTTCATTTTCTTAACATTTTGATGGTTTAGAATTTTATGAGATAGAGTTAATTTAATATACTTATTTCTCCGATAAAAATAAGTAAGGGCAACATACGAAACAATACTATAAAGTATGTATTTTTTCTACATGTTTTATGTGATATACATAAATAACCTACTTAATAATGAAAGATGATATTTCTATAAGCAACTTGGTGTTTAGTCAATAATTACAAATCTGAATACATATATATACTTGCTGAATTATGCCGATACTTTTTAGGTTTTGCGTAAAGTTAATTAGCTTATATTTTTCTATATTTGAAACTGAAGAATAGCTGAGGTGCTGTTGGTAAATATTTCCGGTAATAGACTATAGAATGTTGAGGATAAGAAAAGCTGGTTACAAATGAAGAATTCCGTGAGTTTTTTATATTATTTGTTATAAACTCATATAAAGTATGTAGAAAAAATACATATTTTATATGATTGTTTTACAGGCAGTCTTTTATTTAATTTATATGATAAATCAAAATCCTAAAAGTCAATTAAACAATGCATAAATATTTTACATTTACTGTATCCATGAGTAACATGCATGTTATTCTTGCCTTTATTATCTTTTACGGGATATCAATATTGTTTCACAACCTAACTATATACCTATCCAAATCAAAAGACAAAACAAGATTAAGATATATTGTGCTAACGTTATTATTTGTTCAATATAATGTTGCCGGTTTATTATTTATTGATAAAAACACTTTTATTTCCGCGGAAATACTGGAAATTGTAAGATTTGTGCCTGGTATAATAATACTAGCCTATATACCTTACTATATTTATAAGTTTTTAAACCTTAAAAAATTACATTTTTATGCCTGTTACGGCCCTTTGTATTTTCTTTTTATACCGCTTATAGTGGCCTTTTTCGTACTTTATCTTATTTCAGGTTATTATACGGGTGTTTTTAGATTATTAGTTATCATCCCATTTATCTATAGCATTTTATTTCTTTTTATATTAACAGATATATATTATAAGCAAATTAAAAAGAGAAAAATCTTACCCGGTGATATGCATAAAGCTATTGCAATGTATCTTGGTTCATTCTTAATGGTTATCATGCCAATTGTATACTTTTTTAACTTAGACCAATTGATTGAATATATTGCTACAAATTCGGGATTTATTATCATAAGCGTGGTTTTCACAAGAAAAAATATAATTCATTCAAGTAAAGAATATCAGCAGCTTCAAAAGGTCAACCATCAGGTTGACCAACATACAATAACAAAGGAATTAGAACATACTTTCGAACAACATAAAACCAGGTTTATAAAATTGGTCCATTTGGTTAAAGATCCTTTAACTTTAGCACATAACTATTTGAATGATTATATAGCAGTACCTGAAAAAAATAAAATAATTGGCTTAGTTAAAAAAAACGTTGATATAATAAAAGATATTATTGTTACTTATTTCAATGAAGAAAAATTCTTAAAAGGAATCATCCCTTACAATCATAATAAGATAATAAATATAACTGAAGTAATTGATAATAGTATCGAGCTTTTTAGCTTAGAAGCGGAAAAAAAAGATATTAAAATAAAAAAAGATTTACAGGATGACAAACTATATATTAAAGCAGACCCTCTTTCAATTTACGATATTATATTAAACCTTTTGGGAAACTCTGTAAAATATGCCCCTAAAGGAATAATCACAGTAAAACTTGCACCAGAACAAGATAAACTTGTTTTATCCATTAAAGATAACGGGCCTGGTATACCGGAAGAATATAAAGAAAAAATATTTGAACCTTATTTCCAGGTATATAATAATGAATCATCAACTACAGGGTTTGGAATAGGGTTATCAACTGTAAAAACTATTGTAGAAAGCCTCGATGGAAAAATTAGTTTTAAAAATTTAAAACCACATGGTTGCGAATTTAAAATTATCCTGAAAAAATATCAGCTAAAAACAATTACCAATAATGAGATAATAGAACTTGATGAAAACTCACAAGAAATTTATAATGAAATACCCGATGTGGTTGAAAATGAAAATAAACATAGTGTACTAATAGTGGAAGATTATTTTGACATGCTCTGTTATATGCATGAAAAACTAAGTACTACATATAATGTATATACAGCAGCTAATGGAAAAAAGGCATTAGAAAAATTATCATCCATTCCGATTCCTGATGTAATCATTTCTGATATTATGATGGAAGAAATAGGCGGTTTTGAACTGTATAAAAAGATTAGTGAAGACCCCAAACTAAATAGTGTGCCGTTTATTTTTCTCACGGCTAAAGATAATACAGAAGATAAGCTCAAAGGGTTAAATCTTGGTGCTGTTGACTATATATCCAAGCCGTTTGAAATAGAAGAAATAATGAGTAAAATAAAATCTGTTATAACAAATTCTCAAAAACAGAAAGATGCCGTATTATACAAATTGGGAGAAGTAATAAAAAACAAATCATATAAAGATGAGATATCACGTAAAAATGAGAAGTTAGAAAATGCATGTTACGTGTATAAACTTACTGAAAGAGAAAAGGAAATAGTAAAACTAATTGCCCAAAATTTGACATATAAAGAAATTGGAAATGGATTAAATATTGCCAAAGCTACAGTTAACAGGCATATTATGAACATATATAACAAAACCGGTGTTAATAACAAGCTAGACCTGTTAAATAAACTTTTGGAATAAATTAAAGGTTTTGTTTCAAAATCTTTAATTCTTACAAAAAAGGAACCTTGAAATCATTTTACCTTGAAGTTAGTCATAAGTGACTTGTAATCTTGATTATATAATCTAAACCTTATTTTTTGATTTATTTGTATATCACATAAAGTATGTAGAAAAAATGCATACTTTATATGATTGTTTTACACCTTTCCTTTTATTTATTTTACCCAAAATCAATAATAAAAAGATACCTGCGATGAACGACATTGAAATATTACTAAAAAGGGTCCAATTTGTATTACACGAAATTCAAATTACATTGGAAACCATTAATGGTTTTGAGAAAATAAAAAAAATGGTGTCGTTATTACAGGTAATTGACCTGGCAAAAGAAATACTTGAAGATATAGAAGGAGAAATATACAAAAATAGGGATTACCAAGAATTTGAAAAGAAATCCCATTTAGCTGCTTGTTGTGAACAAATAAAGGAAATAGAGCTTTATTCGAACCTGGTTATTTATCACCTGGGGCAAAAATATGTTTCTATGAAAAATATTATTGGTTTATATGGAGGAAAACAAGTGATGAAAGATTAGTTTCTCAAATCGTGCATTTTTGAAAACAAAAAGTGAATTGTATATATTAGATATTGAAAGACAGGCAAGAGAAGTTGATAAATATTACCGGTTTTAGAGACAGGAAGTTAAAGAAGATAAAATGAATGACCGGGTAATATTCAAAGTAAATAAAAAAGAGAAAAGGCAGGAATAACTATAAACCCATTAAAATATCTAAGTTATCCTGCCCGGCCTCTTTCAAAAATAGAAAGGAGGTGATGTGACAAAGATAAAAAATTAATTTGGGGCTACTTGCTCCTGCCTGTGTACGCAGGTAAATGAAATAAATAAAATTAATTCTAAACTTATTATTTAAATGAAAAAAGCAATTTTTATCTTAGGATTCTTAATTCTCGCAACTATTTCTTT
>CAZWGG010000006.1:12249-26567 GCA_964633305.1 uncultured Bacteroidales bacterium | reverse complement strand
TCCAAGGTCTGATGCAGCAACAGCCTGTGTTTCAAAATTTGTTGAAGTTAACCGGGTTGTTGAATAAATATCCGAACCACGGGTATTGAACGCAACATGTCCATCTGGTCCTATTCCACCCAGAAAAAATCCAATACCTCCCTTTTGCCTTATTTTACTCTCATATTCACTACACCAGTTGTCAATCATAAAAATAGACTGTTGCTGGAGTTGTTCAAAAGAAGATTTACATTCCCTGTAACGTAAAGAAAGATCAACAACAGAATTTGGAAAAATCTCGGTAAAATGTTTTTTACCCGGGAGAGGGATATCATCTGAATTAATAAGAAGGGCTTTTTTTCTGTCAAGTCCGAATCCCCTTATATAAAAGTTGATAACGTAATAGTAAAAACTGTTATGTTGGTTTGAAGGGATAGGATAAAATTCATCAATCTGAACAAATTGCAAACCTTTTAAATCAGGTTTCTTTGAAATGTTTAACCCATAACGTTTGCGAATTTCAATACCTCTTTTATTATTCCAGTTTTCCAACAAATATGCAGTCCATTTAATAAAATACTCAGGTGTTTTACCTGTAGGAAGGCTTATCACACCACCCGGATTTTCCGAAACCCATTCTAAAAACCGCAATGCTGTTATTAATCCAAGTTTCGGAAAATTATTTACCACAATATATGGTATCTTTGTAGTTATTTCTTCAATTCCTGAATTGACCTGAAAAGCTCTTTCAACTTTTGAGAATTCGTGCTTTTCATTTATCATATTTTTTGAATCTTTAATTTTCATGTTTGAAACTCCTCCTAGTTAATCCATTTGCAACCGGTATCTTTGCCTATTCAATCAAAAATCAGTCATATCATTTTGGAGAAGCCATAAGGTAATTTTCAAATATGTTTTCCATTACCATAGCAACAGCTCCCATTATCCCAACATTTTGTCCGAGTTCGGATATTACTATTGAACTTTGTTCTCTGAGTTTTGGCATGCAATAAGTATTTAACGATTGCTTAACGGGGGTGGTAATATACTGATTTGCCTCAGACATTCTTCCTCCTAAAATCACCAATTCAGGATTTAAAATCTGGATAAGCACAGCTAATCCTTTCCCAAGATTATACCCTATTTCAGAAAGGATATTAATAGCGTATTGGTCTCCTTCATTTGCCGCATCTACAATTGTTTTTATCTCGATTTTTTCTATATTTTCCTTTGCAAGATTACTCAGTATTTTACTTTTTCCTGATTTTATTCCTTCTTTTGCCATCCTGGCAAGAGCTATGCCTGAAGCAATTGTTTCAAGGCAACCCTGTTTACCGCAAGAACATAGTATCCCATTCTCTATCATAGGTATGTGGCTGAATTCACCTGCAAAACCTGAAGTTCCACGATATAATTTCCCATTTTGAATAATTCCAAGCCCGATACCCCAATCTAAAAATATAACCAGAACATCTTTTTTCCCTTTTGCCAGTCCAAATCTGTGTTCAGCTAATGCAATGGCTTTTGCATCATTTTCAATAAAAACCGGACGATTAAATTTTTTTTCAAGTATTTTACTTAAAGGCTTTTCGTTAACATTTAGATATGAATAATTAATCCCTTTTTTTGAATCTACCAAGCCGGGCATATTAATGCCAATTCCAATAAGTTTGAGCGGATCAATGCCGGATGAATCAATAAGGTTTTTAGCATATTCATACAGTTTGTCTACCGTTTCACTATCATTATTTAATTCAAGTGTATATTCATTCTGGCCACCGATGTTAATGTTATTGTTGTTGAAAATAGCCATTCTGGTCTTGTACCTACCCATTTCTATTCCTACTACGAACAATGAATTCTCTTTCAGTCCGTATAAATCAGGTTTTCGTCCACCATTTGAGTTTCCCCTTCCCTGTTTTTCAACTAATCCGTCATCAATTAGTTCATTTAATATGCCAACCGAAGTAGGGGCACTTATTTTTAATTGAAGGCAGATATCTGAATTCGTTTTAGCTCCGCTTGTGTATAAATATTTAATTATCTTTATCTTTAAGATAAATTTTTTTAAAGCAACCCCACTTAATTTTTCGAGATATGTATTTTCCCAATTCAGGTAGTTCATTATATTATCAAAAAAAAGTAAATTAAGTTATTTTTTCTTAATATATCAAATACTTTTAAAAAAATTTTATAAAAGTATTTGACGTTAGGCGAATATTTTTAAAATTGAAAAAAATATGAGGCTAATAATGAAGCTAACAAATTTGAAAAAAGAGTTACTTCGAAAAAGAATAGGATTCATTACTGGAATTATATTATTTATATTAATCTTAGTACTTCCTGCACCAGACAGTTTGAATATTTTAGGGAAACGTGCTGCGGCATGTGCGGTTTTAATGGCAATTTGGTGGATAACGGAAGCTATTCCAATTCCTGCAACTGCTTTATTGCCATTGGTATTATACCCGGTTTTAAAAATAATGAGTGCCAAAGAAGCTGCACTGCCTTATGCAGACCGAAATATATTTTTATTTATGGGCGGATTTTTTATTGCTATGGCTATGCAACGGCATAACCTTCATAAACGTATAGCGTTGCGTATTATTCAAATTCTTGGGACATCACCCAAAAAATTAGTATTAGGGTTTATGATTTCCACAGCATTTTTGTCAATGTGGATTTCAAATACGGCTACAACTATGATGATGTTACCTATTGGACTGGCCATTATTAGCCATGTTGAAAACCTCATAAAAAGAGAAGGCAATGGTATAACAAGAGGTGAAAATGGATCCAATTTTGGGCTTGTTCTTATGCTGGGTATTGCATATTCTGCCAGCATTGGAGGAGTAGGAACACTGGTTGGTACTCCTCCTAACATAGTTTTTTCAGGTATTGTTGAAAAAATGTTTCCTGAAATAGGAGAAATAGATTTTTTACAATGGATGATTATTGGCCTCCCAATTGTAATCATTTTTGTCCCAATAGCATGGTTTTATCTCATTTACATTGGAGCCCCTCCAAGAATCAAAAAAATACCTGGTAGCAAAACACTGATAAGAAATGAACTTAACTCATTAGGGAAAATAAAAAAGGGAGAACGTATTACACTAATTGTTTTTTGCTTAACCGCACTTGGATGGATTTTTAGAGTAAATATTACTATAGGACAATTCACAATTACAGGATGGACAAATTTATTAGGTGTTGAGGAATATGTTCATGATTCAACTGTTGCGATAATTGGTGCCATGTTGCTTTTCATTATTCCTTCAAACATAAAAAGGCGAGAATTTGTGTTGAATTGGGAGTGGGCAAAACGGATACCCTGGGGAATTTTATTACTTTTTGGTGGTGGGTTTGCATTAGCATCCAGTTTTCAATTATCTGGGCTAGATAAATGGATTGGAAATTTATTTGGTAGTTTACACTATTTTTCAATATTTTTCCTTATTATTTCAGTTTGCCTGTTGCTAACTTTTCTTACTGAAATTACTTCAAACACGGCCACCATAACAATGATGTTACCTGTATTGGCAGCAATGGCAATTTCGATGAATATACATCCATTTATTCTAATGGTCCCTGCGACTTTATCAACCTCATTTGCTTTTATGATGCCGGTAGCTACTCCTCCCAATGCCATTGTTTTTGGAAGTGAGTACATTAAAATACACCAAATGGCAAAAATCGGGTTTGTGCTAAACCTTTTAGGAGTTGTAATTATAACAATAATAATGTACTTGATTGTATTTCCTATTTTTGGTATTGCATTAGGAGTTTTATGATATTTCAGAGAATATTTTGCTTATACATTACAATATATTAAAACAAGAATGTGTATGTTTGTTTTTAATTTTTGAAGTATAATTACCTAACGCTATTCAAACAAAAAATGAAGAAATCAATGAATATCGCAATATTTGGTTGTGGGACCGTTGGAGGTGGAGTCGCAAAGATTCTCTCAGAAATGAAAGAAGAATTATCAATAAGGTCAAACTGTAATATTGTTTTAAAAAAAATAGTAGAACTTCTGCCCAAAAATGCATCTGAAAGATTTAGTATACCGTTAGACCTGTTTTGTGGAAACGGTAATGATTTAACCAAAGAAGAGGCAAATCAGTACATACAAGAAGTAATTAATTCAAATGAAATCGATTTAGTTGTTGAGACCATAGGAGGAAGTAGTGATTTTGTTTATAATCTTGCCATTGATGTTTGTAAAGCCAAGAAACACCTGGTTACTGCAAATAAAGCATTGCTGGCAGAAAAAGGTAAAGGAATTTTTGAGGCAGCCAGTGAAAATAATGTAACAATTGGCTATGAAGCAGCAGTTTGTGCAGCTATACCAATAATTAAAACAATTAGCGAAAGTTTTGCAGGTGATAGTATTGAATCCATCTCAGGTATTATGAATGGTACCAGTAATTACATTCTTTCAAGGATGCAAAATGAGGGATTAGAATTTCAGGAAGCATTAAAACTGGCACAAGAAGGTGGATATGCAGAGGCCGACCCAACACTTGATATTAACGGACATGATGCCGGTCATAAACTAATTATTTTAATAAAACTTGCATTTGGGATTGACATCTCACTAGAACAATTATCTATTACAGGAGTTGAAAATATTGGAAAAGAAGATATTGATTTTGCAAATGAAATAGATTGTAATATAAAATTGATATGTTATGCTAAAAGAGTTGATAACAAAATTTATGCAACCATTTGTCCAATGATGGTGAAAAAAAACAATTTCCTTAGTGAAGTTAATGGAGCAACAAATGCAGTAAGGGTAATTAACAAATATTCCGGTAAACATATTCTTTTAGGAAGCGGGGCAGGTTCTTTTGAGACAGCCAGTTCTATTGTGGCAGATATAATATTTACTGCCAGGTATTCACAAAACATTCTTCAGAATAATAACAAAAAATCAAATTATAGATTTATAGACCCTAAACACTTTGAATTCCCCTATATCATAACTTTTAGAACATCCGATATCCCGGGAATTACCGGATTTGTTACAACATCAATCGGAGATCAAAATATCAATATCGATACGGTCAGCCATAACCGGCACAATAAGGATTATGCCATTTTCTCCATCGCCACAATGCCATGTGCCCTGAAACAAATTGAAGATGCTATTGAGGAAATAAAAACAAACAAAAAAGAAATTTTATTAAGTGAACCTAAGATTATGCCTATCTTATATTAAAACTGACATTTTATGATGAATAACCTTAACAACTTATTTGTAAAAATCCTGAACTTTAGTATAGTATTTGTATACATGCCTGTTTCAATCGCCCAATTGCCAATATCCGGAACAGTTCAAGAGCGTGCATTACTCAATGAACCCATTGATATTAGCGGAGATTTCCGCAATTTTACTAATACATATTACCTTGCTGATAGTCTTGTTAAATTTGATTCGGAGACCGGGAAAGGTAAGATTGAATATCGACGATATGAATACGTTACACGCCATGCATTCAATAATATGCTGGCAACATTAGTACCGGTTGCACCTAACGAATTTCCTGCCGGAGAATATGAAACCTCTCCTGCATTACCTTTTTCAATTGAGTTTATTTCACCCCGTTCACTTAGAATAAGATTTCAATCGGGCCCGGTTTTTAACCAAGAAGAAGAATCGCTTATGCTGGTTAACGGTAAGGTACCTATAGATAATTCATGGGAATATAACCATAAAAATAATAGCCACATCTATTCAAGCAAATACGGTATAGTTAAGATATATACAAGCCCCTGGAGGATTGAGATTTATGATGCCAGCGGAAAGCTGCTTACAAAAACCATAAACCATTATGAAAATGTTGATTCAACCTTTACCCCTATATTACCCTTTTCTTATGTTAGAAGGGCATCCGATTACTCAAGGAGTTTTAATGCAGTGTTTTCACTTTCACCAGATGAAAAAATAATGGGATGTGGTGAATCTTATACAGCCCTTAATAAACGCGGACAAAAAGTAGTACTTTGTACCAATGATGCAAACGGTACCCAAAACGAAACCATGTATAAACCCATCCCGTTTTTCATGAGCAGTAGGGGGTACGGTATTTTTATGCACACTTCTACTCCCGTCACATGTGATTTTGGCAAATATTTCAATGGAGTTACTTCACTTATGATTGGGGATGATGAATTGGATATATTTATTTTTATGGGTAACCCGAAAGATATTCTAAATGAATATACTAATATTACCGGTAAGGCTAACATGCCCCCTCTTTGGTCTTTCGGTTTTTGGATGAGCCGTATTACCTATTTTTCTGAAGAAGAAGGCAGGGCTGTGGCAGATAAATTAAGGGTAAATAATATTCCATGTGATGTTATTCATTTTGATACAGGATGGTTTCTTACTGATTGGCGCTGTGATTACAAGTTTGCCAATGATCGGTTTAAAAACCCGGGAAAAATGATAGCAGACTTGAAAAAACAAGGATTTCATATCTCGCTTTGGCAATTACCTTATTTTGTACCTAAAAATAGTCTTTTCCCGGAAATAATTGAAAAGGGACTTGCTGTAAAAGATGCAAAAGGTAACATACCGTATGAAGATGCTGTACTTGATTTCTCTAATCCGGAAACAGTAAAATGGTACCAGGAAAAAATTGCCGGTTTGCTTCAACTTGGAGTTGGGGCCATAAAAGTTGATTTTGGTGAAGCAGCTCCTTATAATGGTTTATATTACTCTGGCAAAACAGGCTTTTATGAGCATAATCTCTATCCATTACGTTATAATAAAACTGTAGCAGATATTACAAAAAAAATAACCGGAGAAAACATTATATGGGCACGCAGTGCCTGGTCGGGAAGTCAGCGATATCCTTTACATTGGGGAGGTGATCCTGCAAACACAAATACTTCAATGGCTGCAACACTTAGGGGAGGTTTATCCCTTGGCCTTTCGGGGTTCTCGTTTTGGAGCCACGATATTGGGGGATTTGTTCAAACAACACCCGAAAATGTGTACCGTCGCTGGACACCTTTTGGAATGCTTACTTCTCATACACGGAGTCATGGAGTACCTCCCAAAGAACCTTGGGAATACGGGGAGGATTTTATGAATGTTTTCCGGCTTGCAGATGAAATGAGATACAAGTTAATGCCATATATCTATGCCCAGGCAAAATATTGTACAGAAACGGGATTGCCCATGGTACGGGCTTTATTCGTAGAATATCCCGATGATCCCGGATCATGGTTAATTGACAATGAATATCTATTCGGATCGGATATACTTGTTGCACCCATGTTCGAAGATTTACCTGAACGTGATGTATATCTGCCACCCGGACAATGGATCGACTATCAGTCGGGAAAAAGTTATATCGGGGGCTGGCATAAAATTAAACCCGGAAAGATACTCATTGTAATGCTGGTACGTGAAGGAACCGTAATTCCTCATATCAAACTGGCACAATCAACCATGTACATGGACTGGTCAACGATTGACCTGGTAGCTTTTGCTGGTGATTCTGAAAAAGTTCAGGGAAAAGTTTGTCTTCCTGAAAACAACGTGCTTCATGATATAATCTTATACAAAGAAGAAAATAAATTTATACTGAAAAATGATCCCTTTACCGGGAAGGTCTTGTGGAATATTTCATCTAAAGCCTATTAGTAATTTGGCATTTATTTATACATCAAATTACAAAACTAACAAGTATCTGAAGGTCAACATTAATTGCGATTTTTTTCTACATATTTCATAATATTGATATACATATCAACCCAGTATATTTCTTTTTTGTCATCAATTGCGTGTAAAAACGTATTTGCAGTAGTTCATTCTTCCCTTATTTGCTCAACTGAATAGTTGTCAAGATTCTTATGTGGTTCTACCCACTCACGTTCGAGCAACGATGCCCTGCAGGGATGAAATATAGAGTGATTACCCAATTCATGTCCTTGTGATGCCACCTTTCGCCAATCAGATAAACGTTCACTAATTGTAGAATATGTAAGCAAAAGATAAAAAGAAGCCCTGAAATTATGTTTATTAAGAGATGGCAAAGCATTATCCAGCTGACTATCAAGCGCATCCTCATAAGAAAGACTAATCGCTATTTTTTCTCCATTAGCCCACTTAAATGAATCATCTGTTTGGGCCAATGCACGTTGAAAAAACAAGCTAATAAGCAAACTTAAATAACCCAATATTTTACACATCTTTTTTAGTTATAAATAAATAATATAAAAGTTAATGAAATATCTATTTCTGAAATTATGAATTTATTAGATCGGAAGATTGGAAAAACCGTTAAAATTACAGTAATCCGAAATGGAGAGAAAATAAAAACAATCTTTGATTTAACCCCCAAAATTTAATACTGTTTATAGTTACTTTTTCATGATAAAGAGTTTATCTATTATATTTGTATAAAATTAAAGTTGATAGCAGGCTGGATTGCACTAATGTGCAATTTGAGATGATCTATCATTTAATCATTTTTCAACACACTAAAACCAGGAAAAACGCGTAACTTATAGTAGGGAATTACGTAATATTTTTCGGAATTGATTATGAAAGAATTTATTAGAAAGAATATTGATAAATTTTTTATCTTGGAAAAACCTGGGGAAAAATTAAGAAAGAATGAGCGAGCAAATACTTAAGGTTTTAATGGAGTTATTTGCAATTATTGCCAGGCCTGAAAGTAATTCGCAGGATAGAAGAACAGTAGTAGAATGGTTCTTAGTACGGCAGCTTAACCAGGAACTGGTCAAAGGGTATTTAAATTTATTTGATGAGTACTATTCCATACATCAAACTCTTAATATTGAGCGGGGCAAGAAAAGAATTGGCCCTGATTCTGTTAAAATTCTTCGTATCTGCGACCAGATTAATAAAGAGTTAGCCCAAAAGCAAAAAGTAGTTGTTTTGATTCATCTATTTGAATTCGTAAACTCTGATGATGATGAAATAACCAACCAGGAATTTGAATTTATTGAAACAGTTGCATCATCCTTTCATATACCTGATGAAGAATATGAATTAATTAAAGATTTTATTCTCAGCAGTTTTGACACTACTCCTGACTCAGGCAATGTACTATTAATTGATAATAGGAAAGATTTTAACCATCCAAATACCAAACATCTTTGTTCGGAATTTCTTGTCGGGCAGCTACGAATTTTGAATGTATTATCAGTAAACATATACTTTTTAAAATACATTGGAAAAAATGAAATGTATGTAAACGGACAGTTATTACATCAGGATAAAGTATATGTTATGTACACCGGGTCTTCCATTAGAAATCATCATATAAAGCCAATTTACTATAGTGATATTGTCAGTAAATTTAGGGATGATAAACTGAAATCAAAAATTGTATTTGAGGTAACCAAAATCAGCTATAAGTTCAAGAATAATAAAACAGGATTATATCCTATGAGTTTTAGCGAAGAATCAGGCAGGCTTATTGGAATAATGGGAGCAAGTGGTGCAGGAAAATCGACACTTCTTAATGTATTAAATGGTTCAATGGCTCCAAGTTCAGGCGAAATCAAAATAAATGGAATTAATATTTATACTGAAAAAGATAAAATTGAAGGTTTAATAGGACATGTTTCACAAGATGATCTTTTAATTGAGGAACTAACTGTATTTCAAAATTTGTATTATAATGCTAAGCTTTGTTTCAGCAATTATTCCAATAAGCAAATTATCAAAACTGTTGAAACAATGCTTCATAACTTAGGATTATACGAAATAAAAGATATACAAGTAGGAACACCTTTAAATAAAAAAATAAGCGGAGGACAAAGAAAAAGATTGAATATTGCCCTTGAATTAATAAGAGAGCCTGCAGTATTGTTTCTTGATGAACCAACATCGGGATTATCATCGCGTGATTCGGAAAATATAATGGACTTATTGAAAGACCTCACTTTGAAGGGGAAGCTGGTTTTTGTAGTAATACATCAGCCCTCTTCCGATATTTTCAAAATGTTTGACCGTCTTTTAATCCTGGATATTGGAGGTTACCTGATTTATAACGGAGACCCTATTGACTCAATAATCTATTTTAAGTCACGTGTACAACATGCTAATTGGTCTGAAAGTGAGTGCCATGCTTGTGGTAATGTTAATCCGGAACAAATCTTTACAATTGTAGAATCTCCCATTATTGATGAATACGGAAAACAAACCCATTCAAGGAAAATATCTCATAAAGAGTGGAATCAGCATTATGAAGAATATATTAATGGATTGACAAAAAAAGTAATAATGTCTAAAGATATTCCAACAATCTCGTTTAAGATACCGAATAGGCTAAAACAGTTTTTTGTTTTTGTCACTCGAGACGTATTTGCTAAAATAGTAAATACGCAGTATCTTATTATTACTTTTTTAGAAGCACCACTTCTCGCATTAATACTTTCATTTATAACCAAATACCACGATGTAAGTACAACCAATGAACTAGGATATACATTTATTGGAAACAGTAATTTGCCGGTATATATCTTTATGTCGGTAATTGTAGCCATATTTATGGGACTTACAGTAAGTGCAGAAGAAATAATAAAGGATAGAAAAATCTTAAAAAGAGAAGCATTCCTTAATCTTAGCTGGGCCAGTTATCTGACATCAAAGGTAGCTGTAATGCTTGGAATTTCAGCTATTCAGTCACTAACTTTTGTTTTAGTAGGAAATAGTATTATAGAAATTAAAGGAATGTACCTGTACTACTGGATTATCCTGTTTAGTGCCTGGGCAGCTTCAAATATAATGGGATTAGTTATATCTGATAGCTTTAAAACTGTTGTGACAATATACATACTCATTCCGTTTCTAGTTATTCCTCAAATTATATTAAGTGGTATAATTGTTAAATACGAGAAACTTAATCCCAATATTTCATCTCCGAGCAGTATTCCTGTTTATGGAGAACTAATGACAGCCCGCTGGGGATATGAGGCACTAACTGTTCATCAGTTTATGGAGAATAAGTATATGCAACAATTTTATCCTTACAACAAAATAATGAGTATTGCTGAATTTAAAAAAAATTATTGGGTTAAAAACTTGTTAAATAAAATTGATTATTTAGAAAGAAACTTTAAAGATCCTGATTATGCTAATAAAAACAAATATAATTTATTGGTGTTAAGAAATGAAATACAAAAGGAAATTTCAGGTAAAACATCAAAAAAGCTTGAAAAAAACCAGCAATTCCAATTTCTATATCTCGACAGTTTATTTTTAGATAAACTTAACACCAGAATATTGTACGAAACTAGAAGTTTTATTGATAAGATTAATAAGGTTTACATACGTATTTACAACCGGGCAAATGACAAACGTGATAAAATTATTAGGAGCTTTCAAAAAACAAAGGAAAATAAAGAAAAATTCTTGCAACTGAAGCGGGATTATCATAATGATAAACTTGCAGAGTTTGTTGAAAACACAAATGAAGTTGTAAGGATTATTGAATATAATGGCCAGTTATATCAAAAAATTGATCCTATTTATCTCGATCCTGAAAATAAATTCGTGAAAGCCCATTTTTATGCACCAAGAAAAAAAGTTTTTGGAAAATATTATAGCACTTTCTGGGTTAATACAATTGTAATTTGGTTTATGTCAATAGTGCTTTTTGTTATTTTATACTTCAGATTGCTTAAGAAAGGATTAGATTATATTGAACATATTTCCAATAGACGAGAAAAAAATATTAAGACAATGACTTAATACAAAATATTGCTTACGAAAAATGCCAGGTTCTTATCTTTATCTTAATCAACAACCTCAATCATTTTAAACGGAACCCTTATAATTGATTCATAATCTTCACCGGCTTCTAACATATCTTCATCATCCTCTTCATAATACCAGTTAATTACTACTTCGTGGTTTGACTTATGAATAGCCTCTAATTTTTTAAAAACATCAAGTATACATTTTGATGAGCTTGTATTGAAATATTCAAGTTGTACATTCACCTGAGTTTTTTCTAACGGACTATTTGCATAGTTTTCTAGCCAATCAACAAGTGGTTTGTAGAATTCAATTGAATTCTCAGGTATTGACCTCCCTTTAATTTCAATAACTCCCTTTTCCGAATTAAACTTTACTGACGGGGTTTTTGGTGTTCCTTCAATCAAAATTGGTTCCATACTATAGAGTTATTATTTTGACCTACTTTTTATTTTTATATTCTAATCTCCAGGTTAAAGAAGTAATAGTTATTGTTATAATTAAAAAATGAGTATTCAAGTTTACTACCGGTCTTTCTTGCAATGTCAACCAACCCTAAACCTCCTCCTCCTTTTGCTGAAAGCTTCTGGTGATTAAGAATAAACTTGTACATATCTTTAAGCTCATCCTTACTTAATGAATTTATTTTATCAATCTTCTCTTTTAAATATTTAATTTTTGTTGAGTTAATAAAATTACCTGTAATAACTCTATACTCATTATTTTCTTTTGATATAACCAGAACTCCAAATTTTGGGTCAAGGTCTTCGTCTAAACCTTCATGAGTTTTTTCAATATGATGGTAAAGATTTTGCATACTCTCAACCAAAACATTGTAAATCTTTTTGCGGGTTTTACCTTCTTCGCTGACCTCCTCTAATTTTTTTTCAACAGCATCAAGCACATCGTTAATAAGTTCTGACGTAATACTCCCCTTATAGGCAATTAGTACATCGCCTTTACTTATTTTTGCATAGTACTCTTTTATGTTAAAACTCATAAAGGGTTTGATTAGCTGAACCACTAAAACTCATTTTCAAAATAATACATTTTGAAAGAAACAAATATATAAAAAATATTGTCTTCTAAAAATTAACATTTGATATGACAAAAATCCTCTTTTTTTATGCATATCAATTCTAATTATTAAATATAGCCAAAATTCCCCAAATAAAAATTTTTTATATGCTAATTTTTAAAGTTGATATCATCATAAGCAAACGAACATTTATTGTAGATGCTAATAAATTTTGATCAAAGACCTCTTTTGTTCCCTGAACCCTCGTAGATTTCAAATTTATGGTATTTACATTCCAATGGACCATTAAACAAAGTTAATCGTTTTGATGTTCTTAATCCTATTTTTTTTAATGCATTTTTATTGCTGGAAATTATCCATACATCGTAATCTGAAAATCTCTTTTTTAAACTATCACCTATATAGCTATATAAAGAATTTATTTCAGCATCTTTCAACCTTTCGCCATAAGGTGGATTTATAACCGCAGTACCTTCATTAGTGGCAGCTGAAAAATTATCAATTGAACAAAGTGAAAATGAAAGTTTTTTTGTAAGTAAAGCATTTGAGGCATTTCGCCTGGCAATTTGTATAGCTTTTTTCGAAATGTCAGACCCAATTATGGAGAAATTAATGTTTTTCTTTTCTTCTTTGTGATCTATTATTTCTTTGAATAATTCAGGATTAAAATTATGCCAGTTTTCAAAACCATATTTCTTTCGATATGTTCCAGGAGGAATATTATAAGCGATTAATACCGCTTCAATTGGCAAGGTACCAGATCCACACATTGGATCAATGAAATTTTTATTTCCATTCCATCCGGTCAGAAGTATCAATCCTGCAGCTAATACTTCATTAATAGGGGCATTCCCTTGTTCAACCCGATATCCTCTTTTATGTAAAGAATCACCGGAACTATCTAAAGATAAAACCAATTTATCTCTCGCAATATGAACATTTATCCTCACTGTTGGATCATTGTTATCAACGGAAGGCCTTCTCCCTGTTAATTCTTTAAACTGATCAACAATGGCATCTTTTACTTTTTGAGAAACAAATCTTGAATGGTTAAAGTAAGAAGATGACACAACACTATCAACATATAATGTTTCGTTATTATTCAAATATTGCTGCCAATTAATGGATTTCACTGCATCATAAAGTTGGTATTCATTTATAATTCGTTCTGATAGTATAGGTTCTAATATTCTTAATGCAGTCCGCAGATGATAGTTTGCTTTGTACATTAATTCGTTATTACCTCTAAAACTTACTGCACGGTTCAATAAAGTAATGTCTTTAGCGCAAATTTCTGAAAGCTCTTGAGCTAAAACTTCTTCAAGGCCATGAAAAGTCTTTGCAATAAATTGTTTTTCATTCATTTATCAACATAGAATTAACAGGGCATTCAATTATTTTATTAATTGAATAATCAATTCAAGTTAGTTATATTTTTTTTTGAGTAATAATGACTGGTAAGTATCCCAATTCTCAACTATATCCAAGGCTTTTAGAAACTTATTATCTGAACGATTTATTATTTCATAAAATTCACTATTGCTCCATAGG
>CAZWGG010000006.1:0-12239 GCA_964633305.1 uncultured Bacteroidales bacterium | reverse complement strand
CCTAGCAACATAAGCTTTCATGAGTAGTTTTAGTTGATTACCTGAAGTTGCAATACCGTTTTCATCTTTTTCTAAATTTTCTTCTTTGGCATAATTTATTAAATCCTGGAAAATCTCATCTGAGATGTTATAGTTATTCTTAAAAATATCGATATTTTCAAATTCAGATAATAACTCTTCCCTATTGTTATCAACATAAGTTAACATAAACTGGTTTAAAATGCCCCTTCGAATAATGTCTCTATAGTAATCACTATAAAAAGTGGTATCAATAGGGACAAAGAAGTCTGGCATTATTCCTCCACCTCCATAAACTATTCGTCTCTTTATTAATGTATTATATTTAAGTGAATCAGGAAATTGAATACTATCTTTATACGAAAGTTCACCATTATTATATCGATTAACAATATCCAGATCATAATCATCTTTGTTCATATTATAAGGTTTTTGAATTAACCTGCCTGTCGGGGTATAATAACGGGCAATAGTGAGCCTTAACATTGATTGATCAGGTAACATTAACGGACGTTGTACCAATCCTTTTCCAAAAGATCTTCTTCCAACTATTATACCCCTATCCCAATCTTGTATAGCTCCTGCAACAATTTCACTTGCCGATGCCGAGCCTTCATCTATCATAATTACAAGGTTTCCTTTTTCAAAAGATCCCTTTGATGAAGCATTATACTCACGTTTCGGACTATTTCTTCCTTCTGTGTAAACTATAAGTTTCTCGTTATCAAGAAATTCATCAGCTAACTCAAATGCAACTTCAAGATATCCTCCGCCGTTACTGGTTAAATCAAGTATCAGGTTTTTTATATTATCTTTTTTTAACTTTCCAATGGCCTCTTTAAATTCCTCCATTGTTGTCATAGCGAACCTGTTTAACTTTATATAACCAGTATTTTCATTTATTTTATAAGATGCGTCAATACTATAAATGGGTATTTTATCCCTAATAATTGTAAATTCAATTAACTTGGCCACATTTCTTCTTAAAACAGAAACGTCTACTTTAGTGCCTTTATTACCTCTTAAAAGAGAATACACATCATTAGTGGTAATTCCAACACCAGCAACATTCTTACTTTCTACTTTTACAATCCGGTCTCCAGCCTGTATCCCAACTTTTTCAGATGGTCCCCCAGATATTGGAGATATTACAAAAATTGTATCGTTTAATATATTAAACGAAATTCCAATACCTTCAAAATTACCTTGAAGCGGTTCATTCATTTCCTTTACTTCTTCTTTTGATAGGTAAGAAGAATGAGGATCAAGATCCCTCAATAAATTTTTTATGACATCTTCAACAAGGGCATCTTGGTTTACAGAATCAACATAATATTTGCCAACCCACTCCAGAACTTTTCCCAGTTTAAAAGCTTGTTCAAAATAATCCTGTGCTTTGACAACAATTGAATGGAAAGTTATCCAACACAACAAAGAAAATAATACTAATTTTTTCATTGCGATCTCAAATCTCTTTTATACGTAATATAATTTTATGAAACAATTAAATTAAATTTTAACCCAACAAGTTCCGATAAATCTAAACCTGCCTCTTTTAATAATTCATCATCTTTATCGTAATACCAATCTACATTCGTTTTAATTCCTTTATTGCTTATTTTAGCTATTTTGGAAAAAAAATCGGCAATATATCTCATAGAACCCGAATTATAATATGCGAATTTTATGAAAACATTTAGTGGTTTATCAACTTTATCGAGGTTGGCTTCATATTCATCCAGCCATTTCATTATAGGTTTATAGAAATCATGTACATTTTCGGGTAAAGATGAACCGGATATACTAAAATGATTTTCAACCGGATCAAATACTACTTGAGGAGTTAATTTGCCTGCTTTAATATCAAGTTTTTCCATTGAATCAAAATTTGATTTCAAAAGTTAATAAATTTTAATCAATACTTCTAACAAAGTTAATAGAATAAATTTATTATTCCCATTCAATTGTTGCCGGAGGTTTTGAACTGATGTCATACACAACCCTGTTTATGCCTTTTACGTTATTAATTATTCTATTTGATATAGTGCCCAAAAATTCATAAGGAAGATGGGTCCAATCAGCTGTCATTCCATCTGTAGATGTAACAGCTCTCAAGGCAACAACATTTTCATAAGTTCTTTCATCTCCCATCACACCAACAGATTGTATGGGCAACAAAATAGCAGCAGCCTGCCATACTTTATCGTATAAGTCGAATTCTTTTAATCCTTCAATATAGATGTGATCCACATCTTGCAGAAGTGCTACCTTTTCAGGAGTTACTTCTCCTAATATTCTTATTGCTAAACCAGGACCTGGGAAAGGATGACGATTAAGAATATCATCCGTTATTTTTAAGGCCCTTCCAACTTTTCTAACTTCATCTTTGAAAAGTAATTTTAATGGTTCTGCAACCTTAAGGTTCATTTTTTGTGGAAGGCCTCCAACATTATGATGTGATTTTATAGTAGCTGAAGGTCCGTTAACTGAAACAGATTCAATAACATCAGGATAGATTGTACCTTGTGCGAGCCATTTAACGTCTTCTATTTTATGTGCTTCCTTTTCAAAGATTTCTATAAAAATTTTACCAATTATTTTTCTTTTTTCCTCGGGTTCAATAATTCCCTTTAACTTCGACAAAAACTTGTCTCTGGCATCAACTCCAATAACATTTAAACCCATGTGTTGGTATGAAATTAGTACTTGTTCAAATTCATCTTTTCGTAAAACTCCATTATCAACAAAAATACAAGTCAGGTTTGAACCTATTGCCTTATTTAAGAGTACAGCAGTAACTGTTGAATCGACGCCTCCCGACAGCCCTAAAACAACTTTGTCATTATTTATTAGTTGACTATATTCATCTACTATTGTTTCAATAAATGAAGCCGGAGTCCAATTTTGTGTACAACCACAAATATTGACTACAAAATTATATAGTAGTTTTGAACCCTCTGTTGTATGATATACTTCAGGATGAAATTGAATTCCATAAGTTTTTTCTGTACTAATTTTATAGGCGGCAACCTTAACATCTCTAGTACTGCCTATTATAGAATACCCTTCGGGCAAACTGACAATAGAATCGCCATGAGACATCCATACTTGTGTATTTTTAGCCATTCCTGCTAAAAGATCAGAATTTTCATCCAGGTATTCCAAGTTAGCACGGCCATACTCACGATGATTTGCAGCTAAAACATTCCCTCCAAAATAATGTGCAAGATATTGTGCCCCATAGCAAATACCCAATAGAGGTAATATTCCTTTGATTTTATCAAGCTTAGGAATTGGAGCATTCTCATCATGAATAGAAGAAGGACTGCCAGACATAATAATTCCTTTAACTAAATGATCAAGCTTGGGTATTTTTGTATATGGATGAATCTCACAATATACATTTAATTCTCTTATTCTTCTGGCTATCAGCTGTGTATACTGTGATCCAAAGTCTAAAATAATAATCTTTTCTTGCACGTCGTAAATAGTAATTATAAAATCCTCAAAGATAATGATATATTAGAATATAGCCGGTGCAAATTAATTAAAAAGTGCAATTGCAAGAAATTGCAGATAATATGAAAGTTAACCTTTCTCATCATCAAATCAAACTAAATAATTTGTAGCTGATCCTTTTCAAAAGTATAGTGATTTTATTAGTTCGAAGTCGGAGCCCGAAGACCTAAGATTGAGAGACATAAGAATTTAATATTCTATTCATGAATAATAATAAAGCATATAAATTCCGATACGTTTAATTAGAGCTTGTCCGTAAAGTCAAGTGTCTGTTCTTTTCAAATCAATAGAATATTCTTTACCGTCTTCTACTGCTTCGGTATCAGGGAATATAACTTTTGCCTCTTTTTCAAACAGTTCGATGTTTTTATAACGTGATGAAAAATGACCTAAAATCAATTTTTTCACATTTGCCATTTGGGCAATTTTAGCTGCCTGTGCTGCTGTTGAATGAAAAGTTTGTTTGGCCAGCTTTTTATCGCATTCTAAAAATGTTGCTTCGTGGTATAAAAGATCAGTTCCTTTAATTCTCTCCGCAAGTTTGTTATGATAAAGCGTATCAGTACAATAAGCAAATGATCTTGATCTATAAGGCGATAAAGTAAGCTCCGTATTAGGAATAATTATTCCTTCTTGTGTTATAAAATCTTCACCATTTTTTATTTTTATAATATCTTTTATGGGGATATTGTAATTTTTGATTGCTTCTTTTTTTATATTTCTAGTTTTTTTTTTCTCTTTAAAAAGAAATCCAACTGTAGGAATACGGTGTCTTAAAGGTAGAGTCTCGACAGTGATATGCTTATTTTCAAAAATTTGTGCCTGTTTATTTGCTTTAAAAGGAACAAGCTTAATTTCATATTGAAGGTCTTTGCCAAAATATGTTTTAAAAAAGTCAATTATATATTGAAGTTCTTGATGACCATGAAGAAATAAGGTTGTTCGTCTTCCCAATAGGCTAAAAGTTGATAATAATCCTGGGATTCCAAAAATATGATCACCATGAAGGTGACTGATAAAAATATGATTTATACGACCAAGTTTAATTTTAAATTTCCGTAATTGTATTTGTGCACCTTCACCGCAATCGATTAAAAAAAAATGCTCATGTATCTTTAGTACATGAGCACTAGGAAATCTTTTCGATGTAGGTAAAGCAGAACTACTACCAAGTACTGTCAGTGAGAATGACATCTTGTAATATATCTATTTTGCAGTCTCGGTAATTAATTTTTCAGCTTCTTTAATTGAACTTGTAATATTCAATACTGTATCAAGCTGAGAAATAGTAATAAGCCTTTCAACTGCATCGTTCAATCCTGTTAAAACAAAAGTTCCATTAGCATTCTTACAAAGACGGTTAGCTACCAAGATTGCACTCAATCCTGAGGAATCACAGTAACGACATTTACTTAAATCAAGTATAATATTTTTTTCTCCATTTCCTGATACTAGCACCAATTCAGATTTAAGTGTTGGTGCAATATGAGTATCAAGTTTTTCTTCCAGCACCTGAATTAAAGTAAAACTACCTCGCTTTTCAATTTTAAATTCCATATTGAGAAGTTTTAGATATATTTTAATGATTATTTATCTTTATCATCATCTCCTTCCTTCTTCTTCTCTTTCTTATTTTTTTGCTTCTCTTGTTTTTCAAGTTCAGATTTTAATGCTGCTAAATCTGTAATGTCACCAAGGGTTGTTTTTTCAACATTTGCTTTCACCTTCTTGGTAGATTTTTTCGCAGAAGCAGTACCCGATTTTTTCCCAACCTCAACTACAGCTTTTCTTTCATCTTCGTAAATACGGCTATGTGAAAGAACGATTTTTTTAGCTGATTTTGAGAATTCTATAACCTTAAAATTAAGTTTATCGTCTACTTTTGGATTCGATCCATCTTCTTTCACGAGATGTCTTGGAGTTACAAAACCTTCAACACCATATGGCAAAGCAATAACTGCTCCTTTATCTGATATTTCTACTATTGTACCTTCATGAATAGAATCAACAATAAAAATTGTTTCAAAAACATCCCATGGATTTTCTTCAAGTTGCTTATGGCCTAAACTCAGTCTTCTATTTTCTTTATCAATCTCTAATACTACTACTTCAATTTCTTCTCCAATATTTGTAAACTCAGCTGGGTGTTTAATTTTCTTTGTCCATGATAAATCTGATATATGAATCAATCCATCAACACCTTCTTCTATTTCAACAAATACACCAAAGTTAGTAAAGTTACGAACTTTAGCCGAATGTTTTGACCCTACAGCGTATTTTTCTTCAATTTTAACCCAAGGATCGGGTTTAAGTTGTTTCATACCAAGGGACATCTTTCTTTCTTCTCGGTCAAGAGTGAGTATCACTGCTTCAACTTCATCTCCCACTTTAAGAAATTCCTGTGCACTTCTTAAGTGTTGTGACCAAGACATTTCCGAAACATGAATCAATCCCTCAACTCCAGGTGCTATTTCCACAAATGCTCCGTAATCTGCTATTACGACAACTTTGCCTTTTACTTTATTGCCAACATCCAGGTTTGCATCGAGTGAATCCCAAGGGTGTGGGGAAAGTTGTTTAAGTCCTAATGCAATTCGTTTCTTTTCATCATCAAAGTCAAGTATAACTACCTGAAGTTTTTGATCCAGTTCTACAATTTCTTCAGGATGGTTAACCCTGCCCCATGATAAATCAGTTATATGGATTAAGCCGTCAACTCCGCCAAGGTCAATAAATACTCCATAAGAAGTAATGTTTTTAACAGTTCCTTCCAGTATTTGTCCTTTTTCGAGTTTAGCGATAATTTCTTTTTTCTGTTGTTCAAGTTCAGCTTCAATAAGAGCTTTATGTGATATTACCACATTTTTAAATTCATGATTAATCTTGACGACCTTAAATTCCATTGTTTTACCAACAAATATGTCATAATCACGAATAGGTTTTACGTCAATTTGAGAACCAGGTAAAAATGCCTCAATACCAAATACATCTACAATCATACCTCCTTTTGTGCGGCATTTGATATATCCTTTGATTATTTCGTCATTTTCAAGAGCTTCATTTACTCTATCCCAAGATTTTAATGCTCTTGCTTTTTTGTGAGATAAAACTAGTTGTCCCTTTTTATCTTCCTGACTCTCAACATAAACTTCAACTTTATCCCCTATATTTAATTCAGGATTATATCTAAATTCATTAAGTGATACGACTCCTTCAGATTTATAACCAATATTGATAACAACCTCTCTTTTATTCATGGATATGACCGACCCTTCTACTACTTCATTTTCAGCAATTGTTGAAAGGGTTTCATCATACATTTGCTCAAATTCTTTTCTTTGTTGTGAATTATAAATGTCTTCACTTTCACTATAACTAGTCCAGTCAAAATCCTCTACAGGGCTGTCAACATTGCCGATAGCAGTATTATTAGACTCTTTTTCCTGCTTTGTAGTACTTTTAGCACTAACCTTTGGGGTTTCTCCTTTTTCAGTATCTGCTTCTCCAGTTACTTTTTCTTCAATAGGTTCTTCATCTTTAGATGTATCTTCCTCATCTTTTTTTGTGATTTCCTTTTTTTCTGTTTCGTCAGTTACATTCTCATTAACTGTTTCTTCAGCTTTTTCAATGCTTTCGCTTGTTGTTTTACTCACCGGTTCCTCGGTTATTTCATCTACTGTGTTATCTTCAGATATTTCCGCGGCGTCCGTCACTTCCTTTTTTTCTGAATTTTCTTTGCTTGGCTCAACATCAGCTCGATCACTTTCCTCACTCATCTGTTTTTCAACCAGTTCATCCTGCTCTTCTAAATTCGGTTTATTATTCTCTATCATTTAAATAATCTAATAATTAATGGGTTAGACATTATATTTTTTAAATCGAGCTGCAAAGCTAAAATATTATCTGGTAAAAAACTAAATTTATAAAAAAAATTACAAAAAATATAGCACAAATACCATACTTTAAATAATTATTTATTCTTAAAGCAGATAAATAGTTTCATTTTGGTTTAATTACTTTCAATTAAACATTTTATCTTTTTTTCTTTATCACACAAATATTCTCTATTTCGAGACTTTTGTTAAAATATTTTTTAAACAATCGCAATTTTTAAACTAAAAAAATATTCACTTACTTTGGCTTTTTGATATAGTTAAATTAAAAAATGAAAATTACTGTAGTAGGAACTGGATATGTTGGCTTAGTTTCAGGCACATGTTTTGCCGAAACTGGCATAAATGTTAGTTGTGTTGACATTGATGAAGAAAAAATTACTAAACTTCAACAAGGTATCATTCCAATCTATGAGCCAGGGTTAGAAACCATGGTAAAGCGTAATATAAATAAAGGCAGGCTTAAATTTACAACGGATATAAAAGAAGGCTTACAAGAACCGGAGGCCGTATTTATTGCAGTTGGCACACCATCGGATGAAGATGGAAGCGCTGATTTAAAACATGTTCTTGCTGTTGCAAAAGAGATTGGAAAATATATTAACGATTATATTGTAGTGGTTACGAAAAGTACGGTTCCAATAGGTACTTCCAAAAAAGTACGTTCAGCTATTGAACAAGTTCTTGAAGGTAGAAAGATTAATGTTGATTTTGATATAGCTTCAAATCCTGAGTTTTTAAAAGAAGGTGCAGCAATAGAGGATTTTCTTAAACCCGACCGGATTATTATTGGGACAGATTCTGCGCGTTGCGAAAAAATTATGCATAAACTGTACAACCCCTTTCTTTTGAATGGCCATCCAATAATTTTTATGGATATCCCATCTGCAGAACTTACAAAATATGCTGCAAACGCTATGCTCGCCACTAAAATTAGTTTTATGAATGATATAGCCAACCTATGTGAATTAGTTGGCGCCGATGTAAACTCGGTTAGAAGGGGAATTGGCTCTGATCCCAGGATAGGTGAAAAATTCATTTACCCGGGGGCAGGGTACGGAGGATCGTGTTTTCCAAAAGATGTTAAAGCCCTTATCAAAGTAGCTGATGACACTGGATATTCGATGGAGGTTGCAAAAGCTGTTGAACGGGTTAATAACAGGCAAAAGGAAATAATGTTTAATAAAATATTTGATTTTTTTAATAGTAATTTAAAAGGAAAACTTATTGGAATTTGGGGGCTATCATTTAAACCACATACCGATGACATGAGGGAAGCCCCTTCGTTGGTGATAGTGGAAAAACTTCTTGAACACGGGGCCAGGATAAAAGCTTATGATCCGGCAGCAATGCATGAAGCAAAACGAAGAATGGGCAATAAAATCGAATATGCCGATGATTTGTATGAAGCATGTATTGATATTGATGCTTTACTGCTAATTACGGAATGGCCTGAGTTTAGAATCCCAAATTATAAAGTCTTGTCTAAATTAATGAAAGAAAAAGTGATTTTTGACGGACGTAACATTTATGATCCTGTAGAAGTAATTGAGAAAGGATTTCAATATTACTGTATTGGTAGAAATTCAAGTGTAAACAAATAACAATAAAGGAAATTGCACTAATTTAAGCATAAAAGAGAATATGAAAAAAATACTTATTACAGGAGGGGCAGGATTTATTGGGTCACATCTTTGCGAAAGATTACTTAATGAGGGGAATGAAGTAATTTGTCTTGATAATTATTTTACCGGCTCAAAAAAAAATATAATCCATTTATTAGATAATAGATATTTTGAGCTGATACGACATGATATTACACGCCCTTTTTTTATTGAAGCAGATGAAATTTATAACCTGGCTTGTCCTGCATCACCAATTCATTACCAGTACAATCCTATAAAAACAATTAAAACATCTGTAATGGGGTCCATAAATATGCTTGGTTTGGCCAAACGTATTAAAGCTAAAATATTTCAAGCTTCAACCAGTGAGGTATATGGAGATCCAAAAACACATCCGCAAAATGAAAGCTATTGGGGAAATGTAAATCCAATAGGCAGAAGAGCTTGCTATGATGAGGGAAAACGTTGTGCCGAAACCCTTTTTATGGATTATCATATTCAAAACAAAGTGAAAATAAAAATTGCAAGAATTTTTAACACGTATGGCCCTAGAATGCATCCGGATGATGGAAGAGTAGTATCTAATTTTATTGTACAAGCTCTTTCAAATAAAGATATAACAATTTATGGCAAGGGTTTGCAAACGCGAAGTTTTCAATATATTGATGATTTAATTGAAGGCATTATACGATTAATGGCAACTCCTGATGAATTCATTGGCCCCGTTAATATCGGAAATCCAAAAGAGTTCACTATACTTGAGTTAGCAGAATTGGTAATTAAACTTACCAATTCAAAATCAAAGATATCTTTTCTACCATTGCCTGAGGACGATCCCGTTCGACGAAAACCCGATATATCAATGGCAAAAGAAAAGCTAAATAATTGGCAACCTGAAATAGGGTTAAAAGATGGATTGATTCAAACCATTAATTATTTTAAAACCATCCTTAATAAAGTATAAACTAACTCTAAAACAGCTATATAAAAAATGAAAGGTATTATATTAGCCGGAGGATCAGGCACAAGATTGTATCCAATAACCAGGACCGTTTCAAAACAAATTTTACCAATATACGACAAACCAATGATATATTATCCTTTAAGCGTGCTTCTACTGGCAGGGATAAAAGAAATCTTAATTATTTCAACACCATCAGATATACAGTTGTTCAAAAATCTTTTTGGAAATGGCAGCCATCTTGGAATAAACCTTAGTTATAAAATTCAGCCGTCGCCCGATGGTTTAGCGCAGGCATTTATTATCGGAGAAGACTTTATTGGCAACGACAGTGTTTGCCTAATACTGGGCGACAATATTTTTTATGGGCACGGATTTGGTAAAATGCTTCTGGAAACTGCCTCGTTGAAAGACGGAGCCATAGTATTCGGATATTTTGTTAACGATCCTGAGAGGTATGGCGTTGTAGAATTTGACAAAGAAGGCAATGTATTAAGTTTAGAGGAAAAACCAAAAGGGCCAAAATCGAACTACGCAGTCACGGGATTGTATTTTTATAGCAATGATGTGGTTCGGAAAGCTAAATCATTAAAACCTTCTGCAAGAGGTGAATTGGAAATAACAGATCTAAACAAATTATATCTTGAAGAAAAACGTTTAAAGGTTAACGTTTTAGGAAGAGGAATGGCATGGCTTGATACCGGAACTCATGAAAGTCTTTTGCAGGCTTCAAATTATATTCAAACCATAGAAATGCGACAAGGGCTAAAAATATCTTGTATTGAAGAAATAGCTTATAAAAGAGGGTTTATTAATAAAAAGCAGATAATTAAACTCGCAAATGAAATGTCAAATAGTACTTATGGCAAATATTTACTTGGCATAGCTGACGACAAAATTATCACTTTTGACAACTAAATCGAATAATAGCTTAAGTAAATTTAAACTTAACAATGAAGGTTATAAAAACAAAAATTGAAGGACTTTTAGTTATTGAACCCAATATATTTAAAGATGCAAGGGGCTACTTTTATGAAAGTTACAATGAAAGTAAATTTCATGATGCCTCACTGAAATATATTTTTATACAGGATAATCAATCAAAATCGTCACACGGGGTAATAAGAGGGATACTTTACCAGCTTGAGCCTTATGCACAAACAAAATTAATTAGGGTTTTACAGGGTAATATTTTTGATGTTGCTGTTGATATAAGAAAAGGGTCCCCTACGTTTGGTGAATGGTTTGGGATTGAACTATCGGATGATAACTTTAAACAATTGCTAATCCCAAAAGGTTTCGCCCATGGTTTTTCGGTTTTAAGTGAATTTGCTGTAATATTGTATAAATGCGATGATTTTTATGCACCTACTGCAGAACGAGGTATTATCTTTAATGATAATGAACTTGACATAGATTGGAAATTAAGCCCCGAAGATATACTGGTTTCAGAAAAAGACAAACTGCTTCCTTCACTCTCGAAAGCTGAAATGAACTTTAAACTTTAATAATCATGAAAAAAATATTGGTTACCGGCTCAAAAGGGCAGCTTGGGAGTGAAATCAAACAATTGAGTTATACATATAATAATCATCAGTTCCTGTTTCACGATGTTGATACCCTTGATTTAACTAATTTTTCTCAATTAGAGGACTTTCTAAGCAGTAATAGCCCAGATTATATAGTAAATTGCGCCGGGTATACTGCTGTTGATAAAGCTGAAACAGATACTGATATGGCTTATCTGTTAAATTCGGAAGTTCCTGGAAAATTGGCGGAAATAAGCCACAAATACAAGGCAAGGCTTATACATATATCTTCAGATTATGTTTTTGATGGCAAAAATCATAAACCGTATATAGAAGAAGATATACCAAATCCGCAATCGGTATATGGCAAAAGTAAGCTTGAAGGAGAAAAAAAAGATAATGAAATATGATGAATCCATAATTATCCGTACCTCATGGCTATACTCATCGTATGGAAATAACTTTGTGAAAACAATGTTAAAACTTGGTAAAGAAAGAGAAGAATTAAATGTGATTTTTGACCAGGTAGGCTCTCCTACTTATGCCAATGATTTGGCATACGCTGTTATAAATATAATAAATTTACTTGCTAAGACGGGAAATAAATTCTTACCTGGCATATATCATTTCTCTAACGAGGGGGTATGCAGTTGGTATGATTTTGCCATTGAAATAATGGACATAGCGAAGTTAC
>CAZWGG010000005.1:12375-27009 GCA_964633305.1 uncultured Bacteroidales bacterium | reverse complement strand
CAAATAATTTAATATTTCCAAGAAAAAAAATAAGAATTGCTGAGATAAAGCATACCCATCGCAATGTTGGACGTATTCCTTGTTTATCAGCTACGAATCCCCATAACGGAACAATTACTAATATGCTTGCTTGCATAAGTGCATTAACCAAGCCAATTTGTGTGCCTGTAAAATCATTTTCTTCAAGATAAACATTATAAAATACCCTCCATGTAGCAATTGCCATGTACATTAAAAGATAAATAGCTTTAATTCTAAAACCTGTCATAACCATTTACGTTGACCGGTACAAAATAAACAAAAAAAGAATCAATATATTTACAATGCAAAGAATGGAAAAACAAGGAAAGTTATTCTATTGATAGAAAGATTTTATCAGGAATTACAATATTCTTTTTATAAAATAGTTACTGGAAAATTTCTGCAAATACATAAGACGATATTGACAAAATAGTATGTTATAACGACATAATAATACCATAAGCTATACAACTGTTAAACTATAAGTATAGTTTTTAAATTTAAGGAGTATAGCAGTGGCAAATTAATTAAAACTAATATTTGACCCTTAATTCGCATAATTAATTTTCAATGTATATCTTCATGAGGAAGCAAATAAGTTCCATTGCCTTAAAATACAGCTCAACTAAATCTTTTTATCCCGTTAAAATTCTCCTTAAATTCGGATGGTGTGCAACCTTTTTCTTTTTTAAAAATTCTATTGAAATAGCCAAGATTATTAAATCCGCACCGATAAGCAATTTCAGCTATATTCATGTCTGTTTCCAGCAACCACCGGGTTGCATGCCCAAGTCTGATATCATTAAGAAATTCAATAAATGTTCGTAATGTTCGTTGCTTCATAAAACGACTAAAAGTTACAATACTCATATTTAACATGTCGGCAACATCTTCAACCTTAATTTTATTTTCATAATTTTGCTGAACATATTCGTATACTTTTTTTATTTTATTACTATTATAAAAATCTTCATTTTTAATAGCACCTGTTGAGAGAATAATTTGTTTTCGAGAACAAGCAAGGTCAAATAATATATTAGTTAAATCAATGTAAAGGTCAATACTGCTTTTTTTTGTAAGATCAATAATTCGTTTAATTGTAGAATTGATCGTATCTTCGGAAAAAAGTATACCTCTTGAAGATCTTTTGAACAACTCCTTGATCGGGTTCATTATATTTCTGTTTAGTAAACTTTCATGGAACAAATCTTTATGAAATTGTATAGTAACTTCCCTTATACTTTCATTCGTAGCTTTTCCTTTTGACCATGCATGTATAAGATTTGGGCCAATAAAAACAAGCTCTTTATTTTCAATATATTCAATACTGTCTCCTACTATCCTTTCTACTCCTTTTCCATTTATCATAAGATTTAGTTCGTATTCCGGATGAAAATGTAGCGGAAACCCGAATATTTTCTTTTTCCTGTCCAATACTACAAAACAATCACCTTCTGTTAAAGGAGTAATTTCTCTATGAATTCCAGTAATGTCCATTTCTGAAAATTAAATTTTGTATAAAAATATGATACAATTGTGTTAAAAATATACTAAAATAGTGTTTATTTTTATACTTTATAAAAGTTATTTCAACTTTTCATCTTTTTACCTTATCCATCATGACTCGAAGAATGTGAAGGGGAGAGAGTTGATTTTCACGATGTTATGAATATAACTTTTTACGATAAAAGAGGGGATTGTCATGAGGAAATTAATACTTGCACCAATAGATATTGTTAATAATAGAAATATACTTAAAGAATTAATTTTTAACTACTTAAAACTAAATGGGTATTTATATAATATGTTTTATTAACCAAAAAACGATGAAATGAAAAAGCAATTAATTGTCATTCTTTTATGCAGTCTCGTGCTTACAGAGTGTACAGATGAGATGAAAATTGTCATGGATGAAACTCCACCCGGTGAAGTTATGAACTACAATTATGAACTGCTGGACCTGGATATCAAGGTTGCATGGACAAATTCATCTGATGAGGACTTAAGGGCCGTAAATGTTATTCTTGAAGATAATACAGGCCAGGCGATAGAAGAAAAATGGGTTACATCCGATTCAACTTCTGTGATTTTCGAAAGTGTAACCACCGGAGAATATGCAATCGTAATCAAAACCATGGATAAAAATGAAAATGTTTCAGATGGTGTAAAGACAGACAACTTTCAGTTTACGTCCGCGGCCCCTATTAACTTGGGAAATGTTCAATACCAAATCAAATATAATACCATACGATTAACTTGGGACGCAGTTGAACCGGGTATGAATGTTGATAAAATAGTTGTTTCCTGGCTGGATAGTACTAGAGAGATTTCTTCTTCTGCAACGGAATTCCTGGTAACCGGCCTTCCCGACGGAGAAAATTATATTAATTATCAAACAAAATCGACAGAGGGATATATTTCTTCTTTAAGAACTTCTCCCGCTCAAGTGATAAATTTTCCATTTGTGCGTGTTACCGGAAACGGACATGATTTTTATATAGCAAAATACGAAACAACCGCACTGGAATTTGATACTTTTCTTTATAACAGAGGGGTTATTGCTGACGGGATTTATAATGGTAAAATATTAATAAAAGATGGTGGATGGTGGGCATCATATGATGCCGGAACTTTAAGATGGTCACATGGTTGGGGAGAAGAGTCACCCGCCATTTGGGTTACCTGGGAAGGAGCAAGAATATATTCCGAAGAAGTATGGCAAGGCCGTCTGCCTACCCAGGAGGAATGGCTATATGCAGCACAAGGTGGTCAACTTAGTCAGGGATATGCCTATGCCGGAAGCGATAATATCGATGAAGTGGCACAATATCAATATGTTGATGGTACAAAATTATTTCCAATAGGACAAAAACAACCCAATGAGCTGGGTATTTATGATATGAGCGGAAATGCCACTGAATATATCCAGGAAACACCTTCCGGTAATGCCCAGACAATGGGGGGGTGTACAAACCCGAGTTATCATGCAACCTTGCCGCTTACAGATACTGGTACCCTGAAAAACTGGGGATTTAATACAGAATCAAGTTCATATTTCAATGGATTTAGAGTTGTAATAGAGACGGCTACAGTTCATGGAGAATAATAATATGCATTCATTTTATAATTGTAAAATATAACAATACAATGAAAAAAATATTTATACTTATAGTGATATTATCTTACTTACATATAATATCAAAACAGGACTCTATATTTGCAAATGTTGATGAGAAAAATGCTTCTAACATCCTATCAGAACCTTCAAATATAAATAATGGCGACAGTAATCAAAAAGTTATAACTATCCAACAAAATATTGTATCGGGGATGGTTATTGATGCTACTAATGATGAACCTTTACCCGGAGTAAATATTACAATAAAAGGGACAAATACAGGAGTGATTACCGATACGGAAGGAAAGTACTCCATTGAAATTGATGACCCGGGGGCAGTCTTAGTATTTTCTTTTGTTGGTTATCTTTCAGAGGAAATAACTGTAAATGGACAAACTGAGATTAATGTATATATGGTTCAAGATATCATAGGTCTTAATGAAGTTGTAGTTATCGGCTACGGTACCATGAAAAAAAGTGACCTTACAGGGGCTATAGCAAGTATAAAAAGCGAAGATCTGAATCAAACTATCCCTGTTTCTTTAGAACAAGGGTTACAAGGAAAAGTATCGGGAGTATTAGTCACACAAAATGATGGGGCCCCGGGGGGAGGAATTTCGGTTATCATAAGAGGAAGTAATTCGTTTACTAATTCTCAGCCTCTCTATGTTATTGATGGAGTACCAATAGGTTTTAATAATAGCGATGTTTCACTGGAAACAGGTGACGGAGACATTCAACAAAACAATGCACTGGCTTTTCTTGACCCCAAAGATATTGAATCTATTGAAATATTAAAAGACGCATCAGCTACGGCTATTTATGGTTCAAGGGGCGCTAACGGTGTTGTTTTAATTACGACAAAAAAAGGCAAACAAGGTTATATGAAAATTGAAGCAACTTCTGAACTTGGACTTAGCAATATATCAAAAGAAATTGAAGTTATGTCTCCTAGAGATTATGCCAGTTACAAGAATGAAAGTCATTTCTGGACTGAATACTGGAAAGCCGGGGCACCGGGAGATCCGGACGATTTTGTTCTAACTTCTTCTTTACCTTATCCCGGTACGTTAAGTCCTTCAGGTGAATATAAAAAAGCACCTGAAGATTATGGAACTACAGAGAACCTTTGGCAAAAGACTTTATTTAGAACAGGTGTGTCTAAAAAGTATGGTATAGGAGTTTACGGGGGAAATGATAATGTTTTATACTCATTTCGTTATAATCATACAGACCAGGAGGGAATTATTATTAATTCCGGGTTTAAAAGAGATGGTATAAATTTTAAAATAGATTCAAATAAAAAGAAATGGTTTTCAATAGGAACTTCCGGTAATTTGGCGATGATAAAATACAGCATGTTTAAAACAGCAGATGAATCATTAAGTTCTTCTATTGGTCTTATTAAATCGGCAATATTATTACCCCCTACATATTCTGAAGATGGTATAAAGCAATTAGATGAAGGCGAGTTCTGGGCTGCATCCTCACCAGTTGCTTATGCAAATGCACCAGAAGAATCAAATTTATGGAATGTATTTTCATCTTCGTATCTTGAGTTTAAATTTCTTCCTTATCTGAAATTAAAAACTGTTATAGGATATTCATCTTCCTTATCAAAAGTTAATAAATACAGTCCGAGAACTGTTCATGAAGGCAGGGATTACAACGGAGTAGCCAGAGTTGCAGACAAATGGTGGGAAGGTTATAATATTGATAATATTTTAACTTTTGATCAACAATTTATGAAACATAATGTCAATGCTATGGTTACTGCTTCTTATGAAGCTAATGACTGGTACTATAAAAGGTTTGAATCAAGAGGGTTTGGTACTGACATTTTGCAAGGCTGGGATTTAGCTTCTGCCACAGAAATTGTCAATGCTCAATCTGGCAAAGGCGAACAAGAACTTTTATCGTTTCTCGGAAGGGTAAATTACAATTTTGATAATCGCTATTATTTTACATTTTCCGTAAGAAGAGACGGTTCAAGCAAATTCTCTAAAAATAACAAATGGGGAACTTTTCCTTCTATAGCGTTATCATGGAATATAGCTAATGAAAATTTTATGAAAGGATTTAAAGCAATTGATAACCTTAAACTCAGGTACACCATAGGACAAATCGGAAACCAAGGGATTGGGGCATATAGTACCTTAACTCAATATATTGCAGCAAATTATCAATTTGGTGATCAGCTTGAAAATGGGTATGCAGTAAGTCGCTATAACCCAGGGAATGAGAACTTGAAGTGGGAAACAACTACTCAACAAAACCTGGGAATAGATATAGGGTTATTAAAGAACAGAATTGTATTGGCTGCCGATGTTTATTACAAAATAACAGATGATTTATTGCGTAACATCTTGTCAGTACCCAGTACAGGAATATACCAGCAGGCTGTTAATATTGGAAAAGTAGAGAACAAGGGAGTAGAATTATATGTAAAAAGTGTGGTTTTATCAGGCAAAAACTTTAACTGGCAGGTAGATGCTAATATTTCGGCAAACAGGAATAAAATTTTAAAATATGGGACAGAAGACGAGGCTCAAGAAGTATATGGCCCATTTCAACTCGAGGGTCTGATACTTACCAAAGATCATCCTATCGGACAACTATATGGTTGGGTTGAAGACGGTTATTGGAACAGTGTAGATGAATATAAAAATAGTACATTTTATCAAAAACTTGATGTAAGTGAACGCCCTACTGATGAAGCAATTGTTCAAAATTATTTAGGTGAAATAAAATATATGGATATAAATGGAGACAGCATAATTGACAATTATGACAGGGATTTTATAGGAGATGTAAATCCAGATTTTGTTTTTGGTATTACAAACAGTTTTTCGTACAAAAATCTCAACCTCAGTTTCTTTGTCCAGGGGGTGATTGGAAATAAAATTCTTAACGGATTATTGTACAATTTTAACCGGGTTGGCTATTGGTCGAATGTCCCAAAAGAAAATTGGGAAAATGCATGGAGATTAGATGATACCGATGCAGAATTTCCTAAGTTATATAACAATGATAACAGACAAACACGTTTTTCAAGCCGCTATGTAGAAGATGGCTCTTATGTAAAATTAAAAAATGTGTCATTGTCTTATAATTTTAAAAAAGCTATCAGGTATGTTGAAAATATCAAAATTTATGTAACTGCAACAAATTTATTTACCATTACAAACTATTCAGGATTTGATCCCGAAGTAAATTCTTATGGTACAAATAGTAGCAAGTATGGAATAGATGTTGGAGCTTATCCAAGTTCACGATCATACATTTTTGGAATCCAGGTTATTTTTTAAGTATAAAACGTCAAAAAATATATAAAATGAAAAAATATTGTTTTTTATTAGTTATATCAATCGTGTTCTTCCAATGTTCAGATATGTTAGAAGAAACACCGTATACTTTTTTGTCCCCGGAAAATCTTAGTAATTCGAAAGAAGGAATAGAAATGATCATAACAGGAATGTACAGTAATTTCTATACTACATATATGATGAAAAAAACATTTATGGAATGGGTTAGTTATGATAATGATTGGACTAATGGAGAGACATGGGCAATGGCCGGACCAGGATCCGGAAATCCGACAACCCACTGGGCATATAACTCCCCTTCCGATTTGTTTAATGTTTTTTATACATTAATTAATAATGCTAATAAAGCTATAGAAACCATAGAAAATTCCAGCATTGATGAGGTATTGAAAAATCAATACTCGGGTGAAGCCTATACGATAAGGGCTTGGTCATATTTTTACCTCGTACAGTTATATGGACCGGTCCCTTTAAGGTTATCAGGTGAAACACCCGACGCCATGGCACGGTCACCTATTACTGAAGTGTATGAGCAAATAGTTCGTGATTTAACACTGGCCGAACAATTATTAACCCTGAAAAGCGATAATGTGGTTGAATATGGTCATATTACAAGGGGAGCTGCGCAAGGTATTTTAGCAAGAGTATATGCTACAATGGGGTCTGGGTCATTAGCCAATAAATCAATGGAAGTTAATACTTATGCCTATTATGATGGAACCCTTGATGAAGTGGTGAAAACAACTATTTCAGTAAATAAAAACAAAGTAACCGGTTATGATTTTGATCCGGTTGTTGCTTATGATTCTGCAAAAGCTGTAGCTTTGAGGTTAATCAATAGTAAAGAATATTTTTTAGAAGATTGGGCTACCATGTGGAACCCCGCAAACCATGGAGGGGATGAATTTATTTGGGCGGTAACAGCAAGTGAGAATGATATTGATTACAGGACAGAACACCTTAGTGTTTATTTCTCGCCTGTCGGATTACAAGGAAAAGGCTGGGTGCATTATGTCCCGGATTTATATTACTTATATGATAAAGAAGATCAAAGGGCAAAATATGGAATTGCCCATGTATATTCACGAAGTGAAGAAAAAGAAAAAATATCTTATTTTCCTATTGAAGACAGTACAATATATATTAATAAGTATGGAAGGGAAAACGTTGCCCCCGGATACTCCGAAGAATGCTATCTTATGAAATATTACCTGGGTGATATGACAGACCCTGATGTGGTATTATACGATGATGATGCTGTTACCTATAATCCTGTACAGGATTTTCCATTAGTAAGGTATGCCGAAGCTTTTTTAATTTATGCTGAAGCAGAAAATGAAGTAAACGGTACAACATCCGATGCTTTTGATAAATTGGATATTTTATTAGGTGAAAGAGATGCTCCGTTAGCAGACAGGTCAATGACACAGGATCAATTAAGATCTTTCATTTTCGAACAAAGATTGCTTGAATTTGTTGGTGAAACATTAAGGAAAACAGATTTATTACGCTGGGGTGTATACCTTGAAATACAAAACAGCATTAAATCAAGAGATCAAAAATGGGGAAGAACAGTTAATAAAACCCGTGAGCCTAAAAACTTATTATATCCTGTTCCAACAAATGAAGTAGTAAGTAATTTATTATTCGGGCCTAATAATCCTAACTGGTAATAATAATTTAAATAGTAATAATTCACTTTGTGACAGATGTGTAGGTAAGAAATATTCAAAAGAGGGTGTTTGAAATACTAATTTTGAAATAGCATCATGAAGTAATGAAATCAATAAGTAAGTACTAAAATGAAATGAGCTAATAATGCGTATTCTTGGTATCCATTTTATCAAAATTAGATATTTCATCATCCCTCTGGAGAATATTGTAAACCGAAAAATTAAAACAAATAAATTTTCAAATTATGAAATTCATTTCTAGCATAGCTTTTTTGTTACTGTTAACCTTATTCGTTTATTCTCAGGAGCAGGAAATTGTAAGCGGAAAAGTATATAACGATATAAACCGTAACGGTAAATTAGATAAAAATGAAAATGGAATCGCAAGCGTATTGGTATCAAATCAGAAAAATGTTGTTGTAACAGATAAAAACGGAAACTACTCAATTCCTGTTGACAAGCAGACAATTATTTTTGTAACAAAACCCAGCGGCTATGATGTTCCATTAGATACGGACCATGTCCCTCAATTTTATTATATTCATCAACCTGAAGGTTCTCCTGTTTTGAACTACAATGCTATTGAACCAACAGGAAACCTTCCCGATTTTGTTAACTTTCCATTATACAAAACAAATAAAAAAGACACTTTTAAGGTACTGGTGTTTGCAGATGTCCAGGTTGCAAATAAAAAAGAACTTGAATATTTCAGGGAGGACGTTATAACAAATGTGCTCAACAATTACAACTATAATGTTGATTTTAGTTTATCTTTAGGTGATATAGTGCACGATGATGTAGGTCTGTTCCCTGATTACAGTAAATCAATGGCATTATTAGGGATTCCTAATTATAGCGTACAGGGCAACCACGATGTTAATTATGACGCAGATGAAATGTACTCGAGTGAAACGTTTAAAAGAAACTTCGGGCCAAATTATTACTCGTTCGATTATGGGAATGTTCATTTCATTTGTTTGGAAAATATTGAAAGGTTTTGTAAAAATACAGACCATTCACAATGGTGGAATTGTTACAGGGGAAAAATAGGCCAAAAACAATTTTTATGGTTAAAAAATGACCTGGAACATATTCCTGACAACAGGTTAATTGTCATTAGCCAGCATATTCCTTTCCAGGAAATACCCGGTGTTACCGACGAAAGAGAAACGGTTGAAAACCAAATGGAGTTGTTTGAACTCCTGAAAGACCGATCAAATATATTGGTACTTGCAGGTCATAGGCATACTTTACAGCACTGTTATTTCAATGAATCAAATGGTTGGCATGGGAAAAAAGAATTGCACCAGATTGTATGCAGTTCAGTGAGTGGTTCATGGTGGTCGGGGCCAAAAGATGAAAACGGAATTCCTTTGGCAACTCAAATTGATGGTGTGCCAAATGGATATTTTGTTATCGAATTTCAAAATAATTCTTATATCCATACTTTCCATCCATCAGGAAATAATTCGAATCAAATGAGAATTGAAAGTCCTAAGGGAATCGTACAAGAAAACAGTGAAAAGAAAATTACGGTTAATGTTTTTAACAGTAACAAATATTCAAAAGTATTTGCTACTATTGATAATGGTACACCATTCAACCTTACTAATGAAATAATGAAAGACCCTTATATTGATAAGCAATTTCAGAAATATAAAGAAGACTATAAAAGTTGGGTAAGTCCCTCAAATTCAACCCAAATATGGAGAGGCAATTTCAAAACAAATAAAAAAGGGTTTCATATTTTAAAAGTTACTGTAATTGATGAATATGAAAGAACCAATACAGCCTATTCGGTTTTTGAGGTACAGTAAATAAACTTGTTGGACTGAACTTAAGAGGGTATTACATAATCGATTGGTTAGTTAAAAATATTTATTAGATTTGCATGTTACCTCTGCTAAAGAGGTAAGAATATTTGCATATTAACCTAAATCTTTCCTCTCATGAAAACCCCGTTAATTACCTTTTTATACTTATTCTTTTTTTTGGTACCTTCATTATCTGCCCCAAGCGAAAACATTAATAATTTTTGGAATAAGATAAACATTTTTAAAAATCATCAACACGAAATAAAAGGGTTAGAAAAGCTTACTAAGGAATATACTTGCCAAAAAAAATTTGATAAAGCATTGAGCGTTGCTAAACAAGGATTGTCCCTATCAGAAAAAGAAAATTCAAAAGAATATATAATAAAGTTTTGTAGTAAAATTGGTAATATATATTGTTGTCATAAAAACCTGTGGGATAGTTCTCTTATTTATTTTAATAAGTCATTAAACGTTGCTAAACAAATAAATAATAAGCAATATTTAGCCAATACGTATTTAAGTATTGCAATAGTGAAGATTTATCAATATAAAGCTAAAGAAGCATTATCATATTGCAATTTAGCATTAGCAAATTATAGAGAAATAGAAGACCAAATAGGTATTATAGATGTATATACAAACTTGTCTCTAATATATATGCAACTTGGTGAGTTTAATGCAGCAAAAAATTATGCGTTAAAATCAATACATACTATTCAGGAAGAGAAATCTGATACAATACCATATGGTAACTATATCAATTTGGCTTATATATATTATAGCACAGGAAAATATGATTCATCCCTTTACTATTCAAATTTAGTATTAAAATACGGTGAGGGAAAAAAGCTTGAAACAAGTTTTACATACACATATTTTTTAGTCGGAAGAATATACTCAGTTTACGGAAATTATTCAAAAGCAATAGAATATCATATTAAAGCGTTGGAAATATATGAAGAACTCGGATTTAAAAGGGGAATTATAACAGGAAACAGCGAACTTGGTGATATTTTTGAGATGAAGAATGAGTATAAAAATGCCATAAAATATTATTTAAAATGCCTGGAAATAGCCAAAAAAATTGGATGTAAAAGTGATATTGCAATAACTTATAGTCATTTAGGATATAATTATTACAAGCTTAAAGAATATGAAATTGCCGGGCAATATTTGTCAGATGGTTTATTATTGGCTGAAAAGATTAATATGCCGGATAAAATTGCTTCAATTAAAAATTATTTAGGATTAATTTACGTTGAAAAAAAGGATTATAAAGAGGCATTGAAATCTCATTTACAAAGCCTGGATATTTATACGAAACTAGACATTAAATCAGGTATTGCTGAAACTTATTATTACCTGGGGAATTATTATAAAAAAATTGGGGTAAACAAAAAAGCAATAAGTTATTTAAATAAATCTCTTAAAATTAATGAAGAACTAAAAAATCTGGCAGAAACAGGAAAAGTATTATTGTCTATAAGCGAAAATTATTCACAATTATTCCAATATAAACAGGCATATGAATATTTTAGGAAATATAAAATCTTAAATGATTCGCTCAATAATGAAAATCAGACAAAACGTATTGCCCAATTAGAAATGCAATATGAATTTGACCAAAAACAAAAAGAACAGAAATTCATTCAACAACAGAAAGAAGATATACTGCATGCAAAAATTAAGAACCAGAAATTACTCACATTCACGGCAACAGCATCAACCTTTTTACTATTCATACTTTCCATCTTAGGTTTTCGTAATTACAAACTAAAACAAAAAAATATAAGGAAAGGCATTGAATTACAACGGGTAGAAGTAGAAAAAAAACACGAAGTGGATCAAATGAAACTACATTTCTTTGCCAATGCATCGCATGATATACGTACCCCCCTTACCCTGATAAAAGGGCCTTTAAATGAATTAATGGAAAATAAAGAAATGCCCCGTTACATGAAAAGAAATCTTGAATTAATATATAGAAATACCAATTTATTGCACCGGTTTATGGATCAAATTCTTGATTTTCAAAAGCTTGACTCAAATGTTATGGGTTTAACCCTAACACAACACAATATTATTCTTTTTACTAGAGAAATAATAGAATCGTTTTCATATCTTATTGAAAATAAAAAGTGTAAACTGGATTTTTTACCGGAAAATTCAGAATTAATAATGTGGTTTGATACTGAAAAAGTAGAAAAAATTCTCTGTAACTTATTAACTAATGCCATTAAATTTACCCCTAAATACAAAACAATTAAAGTAAACATCTCTGACGATACGGATTGGGTTTATATTTCAGTAAAGGATAGTGGAGTTGGTATACCGCCCGATCATTTAAACCTTATATTTGAACGCTACCACCAGGTTGAAAAAACAAAAGCATTTTATAATGGTGGAAGCGGTATTGGTCTGGCACATACAAAAGAATTAGTAAAACTTCATAAAGGTAAAATTACTGTTAATAGCTCCGAAACAGAAGGAAGTGAATTTACAGTAATGTTACCACGAAATAAGGAAGCTTATAATGAAAAAGAAGTAGATTTTCTTACAGAAGAAAATAAAGACAATAATATATATCTTAACCTGAATATTTCTAAAGAAGTTATGCGCTATGAAAAAGATTTTGAAATAGACGAAGCATTGGAAAAAACGGATATTGAGAAAAAGACATCCGTTTTGATTGTGGAAGATGACTATGATATGCAACAATATATAGTTAACTGTTTACAGCCTCATTTTACTATTTACCAAGCATATAACGGAGAAGAAGGGTTTGATACCGCTTTAAAAAATAATCCTGATGTGATTGTTAGTGATATAATGATGAAAAATATGGATGGCATTGAATTATGTAATAAAATAAAAACAGAATTCCAGGTTTGTCACATACCGGTAATCCTGTTAACCGCACTTGACACTATTGAAAATAAAATAATTGGATTTAAAACCGGTGCCGATGATTACATAACCAAACCATTTGATGAAAAATTATTACAGGCAAGGCTATTAAATATTATTGAATCACGGAGGGTATTAAGAGAAGTATTTACCAAAAATATTATTTTAGAGCCCCGGAAAATAACTATCAATTCTCTTGATGAGGAATTCTTAAAAGAGGCAATAAGAATTATTGAAGAAAATATGTCTGATAGTGATTTCAATGTAGATATACTTTGTTCTAAAATGCATGTAAGCCGCTCGGTTTTTTATAGAAAGATAAAGGCATTAACAAATTTATCAAGTAATGATTTCATAAAAAGTATCAGGCTAAAATGTGCTGCCCAATTATTAAAAGAAAACAGCTTAACCATTACACAAATAGCTTATGAAACTGGTTTTACAAGTTTAAAATATTTTCGCAAATGCTTTCGTGGATATTATAGTAAATCTCCTTCTGAGTATGCAAGACAAATATTCAGTTAGTTAACTGACCAGATTTGACTCTATTTTTGATCAGAATTTACCCCCCTATATTAAGATGATATAATAATCTTTGGCTGTAAAATCCAATTTAAATCAACAAAAAAGATTTTGAGTCTTTTTTGTTGATTATACATTATTTAAAGAAGGAATCGGTTCAATACTGGTCTTTTTTTAAATAAAAGAATATGATTTATATAGGAGGGTTTAATCATATAGTTATATAAATTTTTCAAATCCTGTCAAATGAAAAAAATTGCTAAGATTATTTTTCCTGTTTTTTTTATTTTATCCGCTTATCAGACATTTGTTAAAGCAGGTCCTTTAAATGGTATGTATACCATAGGGACAGGTGAAATTTATGAAACCCCTGCTGATGCTGTTGATTCATTGATAGCTAATGGCATTAGCGGGCCTGTTACATTTAACATAAAAGATGGTACCTATCCCCAGCAACTTAGTATTCCTGAAATTGCCGGGTCCAGTTCTGTTAATACTATTACTTTTCAATCTCAGTCAGGCGATAGTACTAAGGTAGCTATTTGCTTTTCTGCCAATAGTACAAACAATTATACACTAAAGCTTGATGGCGCAAAATATATTAAATTTCATTGTTTGAAATTCCAGGCGCTGAACAGCTCATATTCAAGGGTAATTGATCTCAGGAATAATGTTGATCATATAACCTTCTCACATTGTATTCTTCAGGGGGTTACAACCAGCAACACTAATGATAGCAGGGCAATAGTATATAACAATTCTTCAGAGAATAGCTTTATTAGTTTTACAAACAACAGTATTTTAAACGGTTCCATTGGTATTTATGCTTATAACTCAAATTTCTCGTATGGATGGACTATCGACAATAATATTTTTGATAATCAATATTATATGAGTTTGTACCTGGGACACATGAACTCGCTTGTAATTAGCAAAAATATAATGACCACTAATTTTGCTTACTACCCTCATTATGTTATAAGATGTTATTCATGCAATAATTTGTTAAAAATTGAAAAAAATAAATTTTATGCTCCGGCCGGAGGTTATGTTATTTATTTAGAAAATTGTATGGGTAGGGATACAACCAAAGGTATAATAGCCAATAATTTTATTCAAACAGGAGGAACCGGGGTGTCCTATGGAATTTACTTCTATTTATCAGATTATCAACAAGTTTATAATAACAATATCCATGTTACGAGCAGTTCGACTGGTGGTGGAAGAGCTTTATATATAGGTTCAGGAAGCCA
>CAZWGG010000005.1:0-12275 GCA_964633305.1 uncultured Bacteroidales bacterium | reverse complement strand
TTACGAGCAGTTCGACTGGTGGTGGAAGAGCTTTATATATAGGTTCAGGAAGCCATGTTGAATTAAAGAATAATATTCTTGCCAATACCGGTGGCGGATATGCTTTATATGTTACATCACCATCATCTTTGGATGCCTCAGATTATAATGATTTGTTTACAACCGGTACAAACCTGGCATATTGGTCAACCGATATAAAAAATTTAAAGAGTTTACAATCAGCAAGCGGGCAGGAACTTCATTCGGTTTCACTAAACCCATTTTACAATAGTACGACCGACCTCCACGTACGTGAAATCTGGCTCAAAGGCGCAGGTACTCTTTTGCCCGATATTGTTGATGATATCGACGGGGAAGAGCGTAATGCAGCAAATCCGGCTATTGGTGCCGATGAGTTCACCCTCCCCCAAACAGACGCAGGTATTTATTCCCTGGCAAGCCCTAAAATACCCTTTCCTTTAGGTAACAACAATATAATTGCAATATTGAGAAATTGCGGGTCCGATACATTAAAAACGGTTGCTATTGACTGGTCGGTCAATAATGTCCAGCAAACAAGGGTTAACTGGCCAGGGGTGTTGCCTTCTGGTGATACGGCATACGTCCAGCTCGGGACTTATACTTTTAGTCCAAATACACAATACTCGGTTAAAGCCTGGTCATACTTGCCTGACGATTTATTCAACTATAACGATTCATATCAGGCGTCAAACCTTTATACAGCCTTATCAGACAGTAGCTATACCATTGGTGGAAATTCACCCGACTTCACGAGTTTCCAGGCAGCAGTAAACACCCTTAAACTTGGAGGAATTATGGGTAATGTTGTGTTTAATGTAAGAAACGGCACGTACCCCGAACAGATCAGCATCCCCGAAATAACCGGTACTTCAGAAAGTGCAACCATTACATTTCAGTCAGAAACACAGGATAGCTTGGCAGTTAATTTAAGTCACAGTACCAGTTTAAATAATAATTACATAATACAACTAAACGGGGCAGATCATATTATATTTCACCAATTGACATTGGCTACCACAAGTAATGGAGAATATGGAAGAATCGTCGATATTCAAAACCATGCCGATCACAACATCTTTTCAAGTTGTATTTTAAAAGGAAGTCCGTCCGGTTATTCCGAAAACGGGGCTGTAATATATTCCCCTAACTCAGTAAATGACTACAACCTCTTTAAAAACAATAAAATTCAAAACGGTTCTTATGGCGTTTATTATAGGGGAGCTGCATATAACACCTTGGATAAAGGAACAATGATTGAAAATAATACGTTTGAAAGCCAAAATAATTGTGGTATAAGTATTCAATATCAGGATTCAGCAATAATTCGCACAAACACGATAAATTTAAGTGCCGGGACGAATATCAGTTGCACCTATTGCAATAACACACTGGTTATTGAAAAAAATAAACTCATAGTACCCAATGGTTCTCGTGGTATCGAGTTAAGTAATTGTAAAGGTTTGGAATCAACACAGGGTTTGATCTCCAATAACTTTATTCAGGTAGGTGGAACAGGCACAGCATTTGGAATTCGATTATATAATTCAGATTATCAAAAAATTTACAATAATAACATTCATATAACTGCCGGTTCGACCGGTAATGAGTATGCGTTATATATAAGCGAAGGAGAACATATTGATTTAAAAAATAATATATTGGCCAATACCGGCGGTGGATATTCATTATATGTCAACTCTGTTCCGGGTTTTTATACCAGCGATAACAACGATTTATATACAACCGGGAGATATTTGGCTTATTATTCAACCGATGTAGCTACCTTAAAGGATTTACAGGCTGTAAGTAACCAGGATATCAACTCTGTATCATGCGACCCTTTGTTTGTAACTGTCTCCGATCTGCATGTTCGCGATTCATGGTTAAACGGAAAAGCTATTTCACTTGCTGATGTTACAGATGATATTGATGGTGAAATCCGCGATAACCTTAAACCCGATATTGGGGCCGATGAATTTACTCCAATACAAACAGATGCAGCGGTTGTATCTCTTGTAAGCCCCCAAACGCCCTTTATAAGCGGGGATAACGATATTATAATTTTATTAAAAAACAACGTGGCGGTTGCTTTAGACAGTGTTGTGATAAATTGGGACATCAACGGTAAACATCAAACAGGTATTAACTGGAAAGGCCCATTATCAACAGGTGATACTTTACAGGTCAGACTGGGTTCTTATCTTTTTGACACCGATTCGGCTTATACCATTAAATCGTGGGTTAGCATGCCAAATGGCCAGGCTGATATTTTTAATATAAACGATACAATCCTGGCAACAGGCTTATGGGCATCATTATCAGATACCTTAACAATTGGGGGTACAGATCCCGATTATTCTACTTTCGGGGAAGCTGTTGAAGACCTCATACGATGCGGTATCATTTCAACTGTGGTTTATAAAGTACGTAACGACACATTTAACGAACAAATCATTATTCCCGAAATAAAAGGCGCTTCGGAAAATGCACGAATTATTTTCGAACCGGAAACCGGAGACAGTACCAGGGTTATTTTAACAAATACAGAAAACAGTGATAACTACTGTGTTCTGCTACTAAACGGCGCTAAATATATTACATTCCGCAGAATGACTATTTCAACCAACGGCAATTATTATAAAAATGCAGTAAATTTAGGAACTCATTCAAGTTACAACAGGTTTGAGTCAAATATTATACAGGGAGCTTCTTTATTTGATTTCCCTCATTGCAATGGATGTTATCTACCTTCCGAAGAACAAGGATGTCTTATTTTAATAGAACAGGACAATAACTACAATACCTTCCTCAATAACAGGTTTGAGTTTGGTACCGTTGGAATATTCACCGGTTATTCAGGAGGAAATGGAAAAGGTAACATCATAAAAAATAATAGTTTTAAAAACCAGTATAATGGTGGTATTGGCCTACAAAACCAAGATTCGCTTATTATCAGCAGCAATATGATGCGCGTAACTGACGTTCCTTCCGGCGATCTGGATATACTAGGTTATTATGGAATTGAATGTTCGAATTGTAATAATCAGTTAAAAATAGAAAAAAATAGAATATACACTTCATATGGGATATGTGGTATTAAATTATCCGAATGCCATGGAAACAATCTGTCGCAGGGAATTATTTCAAATAATTTTATAGGGATAGAAGGTATTGATTATGTAGATGGGATTGACTTGTTATCTTGCGGATATCAAAAAATATATAACAATAGTATCTCTATTGTTTCATCTGAAAATAGTACCGCCTTATATGTAAACTCTGGAAACAACATAAGCATATTGAATAACATCATGACCAATACCGGTGGTAATGCATTGATTATCAATCATTATGAAGCAATTGATTCTTCCGATTATAATGATTTGTACACGACAGGGCTGCATTTGGCGTTATGGGGGGATACAGTTTATACAAATCTGGAAGATTTGAAATCAGCCACCGGCAAAGAAATTCATTCCGTATCAATAGACCCCGTATTTATTTCAAGTACCAATCTTCACACCCATTCAGTTTTACTTGATAATAAGGGTACTCCGGTCCCCGAGATAACTGATGATATTGATGGTGATCAACGCGATCTGTTAAATCCGGATATTGGCGCTGATGAGTTCGATACGCTTCATTACGATGCTGGTGTCTTGTCCCTTGCGGCCCCTCAGATGCCTTTTAAGGGCGGAAACAATGATATTGTTGTAATTCTAAGAAACTACGGATTTGATACCCTGAGATCAGTTACAGTGCAATGGTCGGTCAATGGAGGTACGGTCACCAACTTTCCATGGACAGGAAAGCTGGGTACAAGTGATACCACATATATAAATATCGGTTCATATAATTTTACAGGTAATACCGGATATACAATTAAATGCTGGACAAGCATGCCTAATGGATCATCTGATGGAGAGAACCTCAATGATACCATTAAAGAAATCAATATTTATCCTCGACTGGATGGCCATTATACCATAGGATCGACAAACTCTGATTTTCAAAGTTTCACCGGAGCCCTGAATATATTATATAAGGCCGGCATAGGAGGAAATGTGACATTTGGGGTACTTGACGGGACATATAAAGAACAATTGGATATTCAATATATCCCTGGACTGTCAAGCGATACAACCCTCACTTTTGAATCTGAATCGGGTGACAGCAGCCAGGTGATCCTGACATGCCCTGATGACAATCCAGGTAGTGACTATATCATTCAACTGGACAGTGCAAGTTATATAACCTTGCGGGGGATGACCATCACACCTTTAAATTTCGATAATGCACACGTAATTTACATAAGAAACGGGTCAACACATAATACTTTTGCAAATTGTATTATACAAGGCACTAGCTCATCTGATTATGTAATTTATTCGGATGGTTCTAACAATAGCTATAATATTTTCACTAATAACAGGATATTGAATGGTGATCATGGTTTGTATGACCCTGGTATGAACCAGGATAATTTAACCAAAGGTACCGTAATAGAAGGAAATTTATTTGAGAATCAAAATAATGATGCAATCTATATGAGGTATCATGATTCTCTTTCGATTATTGGTAATTCATGCACAACAAATGGGGTGACTGACGAAGCAAGCAGCATATACTGTACCAATTGCAGTAATCAAATAATAGATAAGAATAAAATTTCTTTATTATTCGGAAGATACGGCATTCTTGTGTCCGGTTGTACGGGTACAGAAAGCTCGCCGGGCATCATTTCAAATAATTTTATACGGATACCGGCTACAAACGGGACTGCCGACTGTAAAGGAATTCATCTTGGATACTCGGATTATCAGGGCATTTATAATAATACTGTTAATGTAGGAAGCGCTCCTGGTTCCGAAAGTAGCGCTTTATATCTTCACGCTGCAAATAATATTGATATAAAAAACAATATTCTTATTCATAGTGGTGGTGGCTATGCCATATATTCAAATTTATCTGTTGATAGTTCAGATTATAACAATTTGTTTACAACAGGCAATTATCTGTGTTATTACAATGACAGCAAGGTTCCCAATATGGAAGTATGGCGTTTGGTCACGAAAACAGACAGCAACTCACTTTCCATAAATCCGTCATTTGTTTCGGAATCAGACCTTCATGTCAATAATATTGCTTTTTACCATGCCGGTGCGCAGGTTGCTTATGTAACCGACGACATCGATGGTGATGCACGTAATATAACTTCACCATGTATTGGCGCCGATGAATTTTTCCCGCCAAAGACTGATGTAGGCATTCTGGATAATTTTTCCTTCGGCAGGGACTGGCAGGATGTTAAAGTTGAAATAATAAACTTTGGCACCGATACCTTAACCAGCACAAGGATTGACTGGAGATTTAATGATACATTGCAATTGCCTGTTGACTGGGGTGATACTTTGACACCGGGACAGTCCGCTGAAGTAATCCTGGGACAAAAATATTTCGACCCATCCAGCCAATACAGTATAACAGTATGGACCAGCCAGCCCAACAATGTTCAGGACCTCAACACAGCCAACGATACGCTGATGATAACAGGCGCTTATCCGGCATTGAGCGGAGAATATAAAATTGGAGGCATTACTCCTGATTTTGACTATTTCTATCAAGCCGTTGATGCGTTGTCAAATTATGGAATAGCCGGAAAGGTAACATTTATGGTGAGAGATCATACCTATCCGGAGCAAATCAGTATTCCTGAGATCGACGGCGCTGAAGAGCCTAATTCTATAACATTCCGGTCTGAGAACGGTGATAGTTCTAACGTTGTCTTAAGCTTTACCCCAACCAGCGATGCTAATTATATTGTTCAATTGAATGGAGCCAGCGGGGTTACTTTTGAAAAAATAAAACTGCAGTCGAACGGTTTCAGTTTCAGCAGAATTATTGATATCCGGGATAAATCAAATAACAACAGGTTTTTAAATAATGTATTAGAAGGTTCTGATAAAAGTGGGAATTCAACAAATCACGAGTTGGTTTATTCAGAAAATTCGTCAACCTCTAACAACGAATTTACAAACAATGTCTTTAAAAATGGCAGTTATGGCATTTATTCCAGCGGTCAAGATTTTCCGGTTTATGGTTTAAAAATACTGGGAAATAAATTCATCGATCAGTCTATTGCATCAATATCCCTGCAGTATGCAAGTAATACCATTATTACTGACAATACTATTGACGGGAAAGGAATTCAGTTAAGATATTGCTCAAACAATATTTCAGTTGCCGGGAATACCATGTCCCTTAATTCCGGAAACGGTATTTATTTGTTATCCTGAAATGGAAAAAAGTCAATTAACAGGAATAAAATTATAAATAATGATGGAAATGGAATTTACATGGGATTCAGTAACGGACTGGATTCTGACCCTGGTTTAATGGCAAATAACTTTATTTATATCGATGGTTACGGTACAGGCTATGGAATGTATTTTTCTTTCTCATCAAATTACACTATTTATAATAACAATATTAACATTTCCGGCACAGATTCGAAAACTGGTTTATATTTATACTACAGCGACAATATTGACTTTTTAAATAATATTGTATCAAGCTCAAGCAGTGGGTATTTATTATTTAAAGAATCATCCTCTTATAATTTTACATCAAATTATAATGACTTATATACAGCAAACGGGGTCACAGGCAGCTTTAATTCCAATGATATCAATACCCTTGCGGAATGGCAGACCGAAACAAATAATGATTCCAATTCGGTATCTGTAAATCCGCATTTTTATTCGAATACCGATTTACATGTTAACGAAATCAAATTGGACCGGGCTGCGAAACCTCTCGTACAAATAACCGATGATATTGATGGTGAACCTCGTGACATGCTGCAACCCGACATTGGTGCCGATGAATTTACTCCCTTGAGGACAGATGCAGGCGTAATAGCTTTTAATAACCCGGTAAAGCCCTTTATTCAGGGGTCGCAGGAAATCAAAATATTGGTAAGAAATTTCGGATCAGATACTATAAAAAATGTACAAATCGGATGGACCTTTAACGATGTGCCACAAAACCCTGTTCCCTGGAACAAACCGATAGCCCCGGGCGATTCTGTTTTGGTTTCTTTAGGTGAACATACTTTCGGGTTTAACATAAACCATAAAATAAAATCGTGGACATTCTTACCAAACGATGTACAGGATAACTTTAACCTTAATGACACAATACAGGTAACGGGTATTTATGCTGCCCTGAAAGGCGATTATACAATAGGGGGCGCTTCACCCGATTTTACCAAATTCAATTATGCTGTAAATGCCCTGATAAATGGAGGTATAGTCGACAGTGTTCATTTTAACGTAAGGGATAACACTTATTACGAACAAATCATTATTCCTTCTATACAGGGGGCCGGTGCCCTTAACAGCATTGTATTCGAATCGGAAAATAAAGATAGCACTAAAGTTACTTTATATCATCCTGGCAGCTCATTTTCAGACAACTATGTAGTGCGCCTTGAAGGAGCTTCAGGTGTTACTTTTAAACACCTTACAATTAAAAACAACAGTTCCAGCAGTTATGGTAGAGTAATTGACATAACAGGAACCTCGGAAAACAACTGTTTTTTAAATAATCTTATTCAAAATAGTATAACTTCTTCCAGTGAGGATAATGCCTCCCTTATTTATTCAAAATCTGCCAATACAAGTCGAAACAAATTTATCGGAAACTATTTTAAAAACGGCAGTTATGGGATTTTCTATTCTGCCTCTTCCTGTAAGAATTTTATTCTCAGCAACAATATTTTTGAGAACCAGTATTGCCGGGCTGTAAACCTGGATAATTTATTAAGACCCGAAATAAGGGGAAATAAAATAACATCAACATCAACTTATTCTTCATATTCCGGATTTTATTTGTCACACTGCGACAGTGGTCTGGTATGTACCGGGAACATCATTACAGTAAATTCAGGTAAGGGTATACATGTTGAGGCAAGTATCGGTATTCCGGCAAATCAAGGCCTGATTGCAAACAATTTTATCAGGGCTGCCGGCAGTTCTAGTTCCCAGGGAATCTATTGCACTTCAGTTAATTATCTGAACATATATCACAACAGTGTTCTTTTAACGAATAACAACAGTGCAAGTTCAGCGATTTATCTCAATAATAATTCTGGCAATATAAATGTTAAGAACAACATTTTTGACAATGCCGGTAATGGGTATAGTATAGTGATAAACAACGGTAGCAGTTTGTCAGGCGATTACAACGATTTGTATACACATGGTACTTACCTGGGTAAGTGGCTGGGCATTGATATTGCTGACATTACGGGTTGGCAAACAGCAAGCAACTGTGACCAGAATTCATTGTCTATCGACCCACAATTTGTTTCTTCAACTGATTTGCATGTCAGTGAAATTGCTTTAAACGAGGCAGGAACGCCACTTGAAATTACAATGGATATTGACGGGGAACTGCGTGACACGCTACATCCTGATATTGGAGCTGATGAATTCACGCCATCTGTTGCCAGGGATGCCGGCGTGACAGCCATCATTAACCCTAAAGTGCCTTTCCCGGTTGGGGACAATCAGATTAAGGCAGTTATAAGAAACTTCGGTACCGATACCCTGACCTCCGTCTTTATTGATCTGATGGTTAACCAGGAAGCATTGGATTCGGTTTTATGGCAGGGATCGTTAGCTCCCAAAGCTACGGATACTGTTACTATAGCAACATATGGATTTATTAAAGGACAACCTTACATAATAAAGGCCTGGACATTCTCCCCCAATGATGTTGCAGATCAGAATACTATAAACGATACTTCAGTGGTATCTGATCTGTATGCAGCCTTAAACGGTTATTATACTATCGGGGGCGATGATCCTGATTTTGTCAGTCTCACTGATGCTGTTACTTCTATTAGCAAAGGGGGCATACTTGGGAAAGTTACATTTAACATAGCCAACGGCACATATTATGAGCAGTTGCTGTTACATGAAATTACCGGTGCGGACTCATTACATACCATTACTTTTCAGCCCCGGTCAATACAGGACCCTGATGTAAATATTGAGTTCGAGGGCTCTATCAATAATAATTATGTTATTAAACTAGACGGGGCCAGCTATATCCGTTTTAAAGGGCTGAACCTGAAAAATTCCAATGATACATATGGAAAGGTTATTGATTTATCAAACCAGGCAAATTACAATGTTTTTGAAAATAATGTACTGGAAGGTATCACTTCAAACCAATATTTTTATTCAAATTATGTATTGATAAATTCATCCGGTTCGTATTATGATGTTTTTGAAAACAACCATTTCATTAATGGAAGTTATGGCTTATGTAATGAGGTTAATAGTACAGTAAAACCAAGGAATTCAACAATTGCCAGAAGTAATGTTTTTGAGAACCAGGATAGGGGGGCTGTCTACTTAAAATACCAAAATTCGCCGGTCATCGAAAAAAATATCATTTCTTCACAATGCACAAATAATATCTCTGCATTCATAAAATTAGAATATTGTAACAATAGCATTCTTATAGTTAAGAATAAAATTTCAGGATGTGGCAAAGGAATATCTCTGAATTATTGTAATGGAGATTTAAATAATACAGGGCTGATTGTCAATAATTTTATCCGGACCGGAGGTAGCGTTAATGTAGACGCGATATACCTTGGCAACAGTAATTATCAGAATATATATAATAACAGTATCCTTGTTGATAATTCAGACATTAACAGCGCCGGGGTGTATTTTTCAACGGGGAATAACATCAATATTTACAACAATATTATATTCAATCAGGGCGGCGGCCTTACATTAAATTCACCTAACGGTGACTTCTTTTCCGATAATAATGACCTGTTCACTACAGGTACTGTTCTTGCCAGCTATAATTCCCTGAATTATAATAATATCTCTGAATGGAGATATGCTACCTCAAGAGATAATAACTCATTGTCTGTTGATCCATTGTATTACTCCCTTACCGATCTGCACGTAAATGAAATTACTTTAGGCAGGGCCGGTACTCCGCTTGCCATTGTTACAGACGATATTGATGATGAACCCAGGGGCACAATAGCTCCCTGTATAGGGGCAGACGAATTTAAAGTAACCGAAGGTTATGATGCCGGCATTACAGCTTTAATATCCCCCAGCAAACCTTTTCCGGCAGGAACAAATGCTGTTTACGCTGTAATCCGTAACTTCTGCATGAAACCTATTCATTCACTCTTTATCGAATGGTCGGTAAACGATGTGTTACAGGACCCATATTACTGGAGCGACACCCTCGTTCCCGGAATTGGTACTGATACAGTAAATATTGGGAATTATGATTTCACGGCCAATACCTATTTCAATATTAAAATATGGACCCGGGACCCGGAAAATATTGTAGATAGTTTAAATAAAAATGATACTATCCGTGTCAGTAATTTATGTCCCGCATTAAACGGTGATTATACGTTAGGAGGACTGATTGATCCCGATTATTCAGACTTTTCCGAAGCAGTAAAATTCCTGGTTGATGGCGGTGTAACAGGGGCCGTCAATTTTAATGTTGATGAGGGTACTTATACAGAACAAATAGAAATACCTGCGATAACAGGGGTCGATTCGCTTAAACCTGTTACCTTTCAATCTATCAATAATGATACTTCAGATGTAAAACTCATGTTTTACCCTACCAGTTCATCGAATAACTATGTTGTTAAATTAAATGGTGCAAAATATATTTCATTCAGAAATATTACTTTAAGAAATACTGCAGATAATTTCAGCAGGGTAGTGTACCTTACAAATGATGCCAATCTCAATGTATTTGAAGGCAATAACATTGAAGCTTTAAGCAATAAAAAGCTAAGCAATACAAATGCATTGGTGTATATTGACAATTCAACTCTATATCAAAATACATTCACAAGAAATCATTTGAAGGGTAGCAGTATTGGCATATTCGCGAATAAGAATTCAGGAATGAACAATACGCAAATTACCATTGCCGGGAATAAATTTACAGATCAGTATTCCCGGGGTATTTGCCTGATTAATCAATATGCACCTGTTATTTCTGAAAACAGTTTCTTTTACAATTCAGGTAATACATATGGCTTGTACCTTGAATCATGCTCGGACAGGATAATCATCTCGAAAAACAAAATCCTTTTGAACAATGGAAGTACTGGTATTTATTTGTATTACTCTAATGGAAATAATACCGGCAAGGCTTTAATTGAAAATAATTTTATCGCTGTCGGAAACAATGGTATCAATGGTATCAATTTATATCATAGCAATTATTTCAATATTTATAATAATAGCATTCATGTATTTTCGAACGGAGGAAATGCCATATATGAAGAATCAGGCAGTAACTTCGATATTACAGATAATATCATTATTAACTCAGGCGGAGGATATGCACTGAACTTCAATTCTCTTGACGCAATAAGTAATTCTGACTACAATGATATTTATTCCACAGGAACTATACTTGCAAATATTAACGGAACAGGCATTGCAACACTGTCCGAATGGAAATCAATTACGAATAACGATGATCATTCTGTATCCATAGATCCGATGTTTGTATCGCCTGTTGATTTGCATGTGACAGAAGTCCGTATGGATAATAAAGGCAAACCATTGGCAGAGGTTACTGATGATATCGATTATGAATCAAGAGACGCAATAACACCGGATATCGGAGCTGATGAATTCACCATGCCGTTAAATGATGCAGGGGTCCTGTCGGTCAATTATCCTGAAATACCATTCGAACCAGGTCTGAGGGATATTGTCGTTACATTAAAGAATTACGGAGCAAACTCTTTAGCTGATGTCGATATTAACTGGAGTATCAATGGAAATACTCCGCGGGTATTCAACTGGACAGGCACTATATTACCCGGAGAATCGGATACATTAACTATCGGGCAGTATGATTTCTCACAGTTTATTCCATACAACATATTAACCTGGACTTCAAACCCTAACGGAAATAACGATGTAAAAAAAGATAATGATACTGCTAATGTTAATTCCCTGTGCCCGGCTTTAAACGGCACATATTACATCGGCGGTACCAATCCGCATTTTAACACCTTTACTGAAGCTGTAAATGCACTTAATACCGGAGGAATCCTCGGACCTGTGAACTTTATAGTGAGAAGTGGCACATACCCGGAACAGTTTCAGATCAAAAAAATATCAGGCGCTTCATCCGGTAATCAGGTTATTTTCAGTGCTGCTTCA
>CAZWGG010000004.1:10425-34099 GCA_964633305.1 uncultured Bacteroidales bacterium | reverse complement strand
ATCCTCTTTTCCCAAACGAGTGTGGAGCAACACTTACTCTCTTTAAAATTTCTTTCTCAAATAACATTATGTAGCAGTAGGGATAAAAATCAATACTAAGATATCAAAAATTTAGCATAATAAAATTTCTGACCTTTCTCAATTTGTAAGTAATTGGCAAAGCAAATTAGACTATTAAACTAATTCACTTGGTAAAATTATATGGTTAAGCAAGGCATATACGGTAAACCCTGCTATGGTTTTTATGCCGAGCTTTACTGATATGTTTTTCCGGTGTGTTATGACTGTATGAATGCTAATGTATAATTTATCAGCAATTTCTTTATTGGTAAGGCCCAGGGCTACGTATTTTAGAATATCTGTTTCTCTTTTACTTAAGTTTTTTGCTCCACTATTCTTACCCTTTTCGTTTAAGTTAAGATCAAGTATTTTTTTAAGTTTTTCATGTAACGTATTTATATCATCATCGAGGTATATTACTTTTTTATCAGTGTTTAGTGCATTTTCCTTTTGATATGAAATAAAAACAACTTTTCGGATTTGCTTGGGTAATATTTTATTTTTTTGATAATCTTCAGGCGATAATAGTTTTTTATTTACAAAAACTACTACTTTTTCTTGCTTGCTTATCAAACAATCCAATTCATCCAACGTAGTCATCTCGTGAATCTGTATCCGTTCATCATACATCTGTAATAATTTTACAAGCGCTGAACGAACAAGGTATGAATTGTCAATTATACAAATACAAGTCATTTTCTTTGAATGAACCCATTGGATATTTTTCTTTCCATTTCTTGTACCTTAGGTATCAATACTTTATCTTCAATTCGAGCATGATTGTTCAGGTCTTTTTCCAGCCTAAAAAGATAAACTAATATGTTATTACATATTTCTATATCATATACGGGAGGTAAAAACTTGATGATTATATTTTTCAGATCGTATAGTTTATCTTCTACATTATTATGTTCATTTGCAAAATCATCAATTGAGTAATCGCTAATTCGTTGAATTAGTTTACCGGGTGATTTCTTTTGAAGGTATGCTTTCTCTACTTCAATCACATAAGGAAGCACAATATTCTCCTCCCTTTCAATATGCGATATTAATTCTTTTTTATAATCGTTGAAAAATTTATTTATAAGTTTAATATTGTCTTTTTGTTCTTCATTTATACATGAATTTATCAACATGTTTATTAATGACCCTATTTCAGGAATGTTAACTTTTAAATAATTTTCATGTGTTTTTTTCAAGTAATTAACAATAAATTCTATTTTAAAATTCTGCAATTGCTTATCAGGAAAATATCCCGGATCATGGAATGAATTTACAATTTCAAGAAAAAAATCAGCATTTACCCCATTATCCAGGCACACTTCTTCCACCGTCTTATTTCCAAAGCCAAGACGTATATCAAATCGGGTTATCACTTGCAGAAGCGAATAATTCAAGTGAATTACATCTGCCATAGCCATATTACCTGTTATTTGCATAGCTAATAATTTAGTTTCAAATTTAGTTATTTAAAATGAATTTAAATAATGTTTGCATAAAACTAGTATCAATTGCTATACCTATTCTGATAGACTTTTACGAGATAATCCGATTTTTTTCTCTTTGGTTTTATCACCAACAGGTTCTACATGAATTGCCACATCAAAAACATTTTCAATGTTGGATTTAATACTTTTTTCTACCTGGTGAGCTATATTGTGTGCATTTTGCAATGAAATATTTCCATCAACTTCTATGTCAATTGCAATCATCATTTTATGCCCTATCTTCCGTGCCCTTACCCTATGAGGGTTATATACACCATCAACAGCATCAATTGCTTTAAAAATGTTGCTATAAATTGAGCAATCTTTTATTCCATCCATCAAATCAAAATTTGATTGCATAAATATATTAACCGCCACTTTTAAAATCCATATACTAACTAATAACGCAGCTATCGGATCAACAATGGGCATGTTCAATATATGAGTAAATAGAAGCCCTACCAGAACTGCAAATGAAATTAAAATATCATTTTGCATATTTTTACCATTGGCAATGAGCATTGCACTGCCTGTTTTTCTTCCTACGTGTTTTTGATGCCGGGCAAGTAACAATTTGCCGACAATTGAGATCAAAGTAATGACTATAGCAAATTTCGAAGGCAATTTTGTTGCTGTTCCATGCAAAAGTCTATCAACAGTTGAAATAGCAAGTTGTGCGCCGGCAAAAAAAATAATGAATGATAATGCCTTGGTGGCAATCGTATCAGCTTTCCCATAGCCATACGGAAATTTAACATCCGGTGGTTTCGATAAAATTCGTGCAGTAATAAGAGTAATAACAGAGGTAATAATATCGCCCATAGAATCTATCCCATCACCAACAACAGCGAGACTACCGGCAATAAGTCCTGCAATAATCTTCATCATGGCAAGTAACGCATTCCCAACAATTCCAATCCACGATGCCTTTTTAATTTGATGTTCTCTATAGCCCATTTCGGTTAATTCTGAGGGAAAACAAAAATAATGATATTTTTTCAGTGATTGTTAATCGTGCATATTGCCTATTTTAATTAACGCCTTTTCGTCTAAAAGTTTAATTCTCCTGCCATGAAGTTCGATGAGGTTATCTTGTTTAAACTCAGACAGCAAACGAATGACCGATTCGGTAGCTGTCCCCACAATATTAGCTAATTCTTCACGTGTTAGTGATATTTTTAAAAACTTCTCATTATCAAGATCAAACTCTTTGCGGAGATGAATAAGTACTTCTGCCAATCTTTCTCTAACTGTTTTTTGTGCTATATCAGTAATGTAGTCATTCGCCTCACCTAGTTCTTTACAAGAAATTCTTAACAATTCATATGCAAATTCGCCATTGGTTTTTACTAAATTTATGACAGTCTCTCCATGAACAAAAATGATTGCTGCATCTTCAATAACTTTTGCCGTAGTACATGCCCTTTCACGGGCCAGGGTGGAACGAAACCCCATTATATCTCCTTTTTTTGCAAAACGAATAATTTGTTCTTTCCCATCAAAACCGGTTTTATAAATTTTAATAATACCTTTTTGTACACAATAAAACCCATATATTCTGCTTCCTTCTTCATAAATAATTGTATTTCGCTTGTACGATTCAGGCTCTTGATCAATAGGTATTTGTGCCAACTCTTCTTCTGTTAAATACCTGAAAATTGAATTTGAGTCGACCATACTTTTTAGTCCAGGATATATTTTACCTTCCATATTCTAATCTATTAATTGAACAGTTAACAAACCTTCAAAGTTACACAAAAGCAAGAAATTATTAACTGGATTTTAAATCTGTCAATCCTTTGCATGATCCTCGCAGACTAATGAAACCATTGAAATCTATTCTTTACTTGTGTGAACATAAAGTTATTAAATTCTTAGAATTTATGAAAAATTCCAAATACAAGTTTATATATTTAAACAATAATGAACAACTCATGTTTAATAACCTAATTAAATAATTTAAAATTATGAAAGACGCAATTAATCTAAAATGGCTAGATAACATGGCCTTTGAAACAGAAGTTGATGGTCATACATTAAAAATTGATGCAAAATCAGAGTTTGGAGGGACTAATGCCGGCCCTCGACCGAAACCCCTAATGATGGTCGCACTGGCAGGATGTACAGCAATGGACGTAATTTCTATATTAAAAAAAATGAGGATTGAAGTTGAAGATTTTAATATAAGGGTTGAAGGAGAAATTACGGATGAACACCCCAAACATTTTACATCGATGCATATCATTTATGAGTTTAAAGGCCAGGATATGCCCTTTGCTAAACTTGAACAAGCCGTTCAATTATCCCAGGAAAAATATTGTGGGGTTAGTGCTACATACAAGAAAGCTTTAGCTCTTACCTATGAAATAAAAATATTGTAAGAATCTCTTTAAGATTGAAGTCAGAAATTAGCCTGAAATATAAAAAATAAAGTAAATCAAAAAATTGAAAAGTATCCTCCGGTCACTATCTGATTTTTTTTCATTGGTGTATCCTCAAATTTGTGTTGTATGTGGAGTTAACCTTTTTAAGCAAGAAACTGTATTGTGCAGTAAGTGCAATTATAATCTTCCCTGCACAAATTTTAATGACCTTCAACATAATGAAGTTTCAAGACTCTTTTGGGGAAGGATTCCTATACAATATTCCACTTCATATTTTTATTATATTAAAGGAAGTCAATTTCAAAATATACTTTATAACCTGAAATATGAAGGAAAAAAGTATATTGGTACAGAAATGGGTAAGATTTTCGGAATGAAACTCATCCATACCGACTTTTGCAGTATTGATGTTATACATCCGGTACCCCTTCACATTAAAAAGTTAAAAAGGAGGGGATACAACCAAAGTGAGATGATTGCTAAAGGTATTGCAGAAGGGTTAAACAAACCATTAATAACTGATGCCATTATAAGAATTGCCGAATCAGATACTCAAACAGTTAGATCTCGTTATGAACGATGGCAAAATGTAAAGGGTATTTTTAAAATTGTAAAAAAAAATAAATTATCTAATAAACATATTTTGTTAGTTGATGATGTTGTAACTACAGGATCCACACTTGAATCTTGTGCAATCGAGATGCTTGACCTGGATAATACCAAAGTAAGCATTGCAACGCTGGCCTTTGCAAAAATTACATGATTTGAATGAATATCCAACCCTTAATTTGCATTATAAAATATCTTTAATGTGAATTTTAACATAAAATGTTTAAGCACTTCTGCTTAAACCATTACTCAGACAAAGCCCAATCTATATCAATATCCCAGTTTGATTTGACTTCAATTTCTTTAGGATAATATAATACTTTTTCTGGTTGTATTCTCTTTAAGTAATCACCTGTATCCCACTTGTAATTTGAGTTTTTATCCACAATAGTCTTTATTTTATATTTCTTTGCTTGAAGAAAATCAAATATAACGGTGGTATCATTTACAATATTTTCAGCCCTCATAACTTTATCTTTTAGGTCAAGCAACTGGATAATATGCGGGGACGATATCCCTGATATATTGAGTATAACCTTCCCATAGGATTCTAAACTTGGCGTGGAAAAACGATATTCCAATGTGTCATTTGCTGTAGAATAAATATCGGTAAATGCTTTTGGTTCAAGAAAAAGCCTATAGCGGGTTTCTTCTTCCCATGCAACTCTTATTTTAAACTTTCTAAATTCTAATGAATCAGATATAAAACTAAATTTTTCAGGAACCTCAAGAGTATCAACCATTTTGAATAAATGAATATGCGAGGTGTCAAAGTCAAAAACAGGTTTTGCAGTTCGTATATGTATAACTGTATTTAGATTAACCTTTGAATTATTTTGGATATTCAATGCCAATTCGAGAGATTCCTGTACATCAGTTTCTTCCTCTTCTTTTCGGTTTCTGCGCCGTTTTGTTTTTACTTCTGGTTTCCTGTATATCAGACTTATTGTATCGGTTTGAGGCACAATATTATTCATTGTATCTTTAATCGAGTATACGGCTTTTACCAACAATGTATCCATATTTGCAATTGTAGTATCGGTAATCCAGTAAAGAATAGAGTCATTATTTAGAGATACTTCTTTTAGAAAAGGATTATTATCATACTTAAAGTTTAAAGGATATATGGTTAAACTATCATAAAGAGGTCTGTTAAAGGTAAATAAAAACTGCTCCTTTCCTATCCTATCTTTGTTTGTAAGATATTGAATATCTGTAATTTCTGTAAACATAAAAAGATTTACATGCAGAGCATAGGTAATTTTTTGAGGAATAACTATCGTATCGCCGGTTATAGAATCAACAACAAATTCTGTCATAAGTGAGTCGGAAAACATAGTAGAATCGACATATTCTTTTATGTATGTTGTATCTATAATAATGTCTCTATCAAATTGTATTTGTGAAGGATCAAAAATAAATGCAGAATCGATAAATGCAATAGATTCATCGGGCAAGTCATAAATCATATTTGAATTTTTATCGGTAAGGGCAAATACTTTATAAACACCGGCTTTGATGTTATTTACTCTAAAATTACCCTTTTTGTCTGATTTTCCCACATATGAAGGAATACTAACTAAAGGGGCAGAATCGTTTAAGTTTCCATATAGCATAATTAAAGCAGGATCCTTTGTCGGTTGAAGATCAAAGGCCTGCACAATACTTCCTGTTACTGATAATGAATCGAGAAAATCACCTGTTGAAAAAACATATTCATAGTCGATCAATGGATTCCCTTCATTGTTATCAACCAGGGCATTCCCAAAATTCAATGTGTATGTTGTGCTGTCTGCAAGCTCATTATTCAAATCTAAAATCAGTTTTTTACCCCTTAGTTTAGAAATAATATTTTCGCTTAAAGGTGGAGAAATAACCAACTCTTCTCTCAGGTTTTTTATCTGAACAAACTCATCAAAAGTTATCTCAATTTTATTTTTAGTGAAATTTTTCGAATAATTTTTAGGTTTACTTTGCACAACTCTAGGAGGAATCTCATCTTTTGCCCCTCCGGTCGGAGTTCCCACTCTGGCACACGACATAACCAATAATGAAATAAAAGACACCAATAATAAAAAGTAGTTATTTCTATTTTTTTTCAAAACTTTATTTATTAAAATTTACTTACAAACTTAGCAAGTTTTAAAATGTTGTAGTTATATTGAAATGGTACAAAAGTATATTTTATTTTATGAAGGTTAAGGATTTAATTAAATCTTTTATTCAGCTTAAATGAGTATTTAATTATTAGTTTATTAGATTTGCAAAAATAATTAACCTGCTTAAATATGCTGAATTTTATTGTTTGGAATATCAAACCACAAATAGTTGATCTTGGCAGTTTTGAAATAAGATATTATAGTTTGCTTTTTGCAGCCGCATTTGTAATAGGTTATATTATTATGGCCAGAATTATTAAAAAGGAAGGCCTTAACCAGGAGTTATTAGACAAACTTACAGTTTATGTTGTTTTAAGCACAATTATTGGCGCCCGTTTGGGGCATTGTTTGTTTTACGAATTTGACTACTACATAAAACACCCGCTGGAAATTATTTTACCATGGCGTGGAAAAATTGGTGAAGACTTCAGGTTTACCGGTTACCAGGGATTAGCAAGCCATGGTGCTGCAATTGGTATTTTAACAGGAATTTATTTATTTGTTAGAAAAACCAAGGTTACTTATTTATGGACATTAGACAGGCTTGTCATTCTTGTAGCATTAGCTGGAAGCTTTATCAGAACTGGCAATTTAATGAATTCTGAAATATATGGAAATCCAACCAATAGTGATTATGGATTCATATATGTTTATGATTTTACTAAAATGCTTCATAACTATGATAAGGAAAATATTAAAAAGGTTACATATAAAAAAGCTGCCCAGGATACCCTTGCTCCCAAAGGGAGCGTACCGCTTGAGCTAAATGTTCAGTTTTCAAGAAGAATTAAAGATGAAGATTATATATCATCTTTTGTTTCAGCTCGGAGAGGGCTAAAAAATGCACTATACAATATAGATTACCAAAAAAATATAATATGTCCAGATATCTCCAATTTAACCTACCGGATTGAAAAACAAAATCGTAACTATATTTTGAAAGCCCTGGTGTATGGAGTACCCAAATACCCAACCCAAATTTATGAAGCATTAGCCTATCTGCTTATTTTTATTTTCCTGTTATGGCTGTATTACAAGAAAAAAGAAAAGTTAAAAGATGGTTATATATTGGGGATGTTCTTTCTGTTAGTTTTTCTTGCAAGATTTTTCATTGAATTTCTTAAAGAAAACCAGGAAGAATTTGAAAATGCATTGCCAATAAATATGGGACAGATATTGAGTATTCCTTTTATTCTATTCGGAATAACCATGATTATTATAAAAAGGCCAAAAAAAGCTGAAGAATAAACTCATATATACTGCATTTTTAAGCTAAAAATTCATAATAAATTATATATGAGGATAAATAATTTTCGTTAATTGTTTGGAGTTCAGTTAAACTTTTATATTTTTGCACACCCAATTTTAACCATATTTAGAAACAAATATTTCAATGTACGCAATAGTTGATATAGTAGGACAACAATTTAAGGTTGAAAAAAATAAACGGATTTTTGCCCATCGCCTGAAAGGTAATGAAGGTGAAGATATTGAATTTGACAAAGTGATGATGATTGATAACGATGGAAAAATTTCGGTTGGAACTCCTTTTTTGAAAGATGCCCTTGTTACAGCAAAAATAATTTCACATTTAAAAGGGAATAAAAAAATAGTTTTTAAGAAAAAGAGAAGAAAAGGCTATAAAGTTTTAAACGGGCACAGGCAATATTTAACAGAATTGAAAATTAACGAGATTTTTGAAAAAGCGCCTGAAAGGAAAGAAGCTACAAAAGCCGGGTCGGGGGAAATACCTGAAAAGGTTGAACAAGCAAAAGATACAGTAAAAAAGGAAGCAGCCCCAAAAACTACTGCAGCAGAAGCACAAACTAAAGACAAAACGACCAAAGAACCTGTTAAAGAAAAGCCGGAATCAGAAAAAAAAGTGACGAAGAAGGCGACAACTGCTAAACGTGCTGCCAAACCCAAAACTACAGCCAAAGTTGAAGAAAAACCCGGCCAGGTAAAAAAGACGACAGAAGGCAAAAAAGCAGAGGGAAAAGCGACGGCAAAGCCAACAAAAAAGGCAGAACCCAAACCGAAAAAAAGCACTGAAGAAAATAAAAATACAAGTCCTGATAGCACAAAAGAATAAAAACGAAAAAAAATGGCACATAAAAAAGGAGCTGGAAGTTCAAGAAACGGAAGAGAATCAGAAAGTAAACGACTTGGAGTTAAACTTTTTGGAGGCCAATTTGCCAAAGCCGGTAATATCATAGTCCGTCAACGTGGAACAAAACACCATCCCGATTTAAACGTGGGCATGGGTAAAGACCACACTCTGTTTGCCCTTGTTGATGGAAAAGTTCAATTCCGAAAAAAACGTAATGATAAATCATACATTTCGGTTATTCCGGCCTCAGAATAAGCTATTTTTAAAAAAAATATCAATCTCCTGTCTTCTTTTGATTAAAAGATATGGAGATTTTTTTATTTTTATACCTGCAATAATCTGATTATTATGCTTACAATTTCCTATATTAGGGATAATGCTGAAGATGTTATCGAAAGATTAAAGATAAGAAACTTTGATGCCGAGAAAATTATTAAAAAAATTCTTAGGGCTGATAAGGAAAGGCGAACCCTTCAAAATAAAACAAACAACAAACAATCAGAATTAAATCTGCTATCAAAAGAAATCGGACAATTGTTTAAAGCTGGTAATCAACAGGAAGTCCAACTGGCAAAAGAAAAAACTATAAGCCTCAAAGAAGAAATCAGAGCACTAGACCAAAAATTTAGCCGGACTGACGAAAAAATTAAAAAGTATCTTGAGACTATCCCCAATCTCCCCCACATTTCAGTTCCACTGGGAAAAAGTTCGGAAGATAATGTAATCATTAGAAGTGGAGGGAAAAACCCGGTTTTGCGTGAAGATGCCCTTTCTCACTGGTACCTGGCAAAAAAATATGATATTATTGATTTTGATTTGGGCACGAAATTAACAGGCTCCGGTTTTCCTGTTTATAAGGGTAAAGGGGCTAAACTCCAACGCGCCTTAATAAACTTTTTTCTTGACGAAAATGAAAAAGCCGGGTATACTGAATTTCTCCCGCCACTGCTGGTAAATGAAGATTCTGGCTTTGGCACGGGGCAACTTCCCGACAAAGAAGGGCAGATGTATTACATAAAATCAGATAATTTTTATCTTATTCCAACCGCTGAAGTGCCAATTACTAATATTTTTAGGGATGTGATCCTCGATGCACGGGATTTGCCTGTAAAATGTACAGGGTATACTCCATGCTTCAGGCGTGAGGCCGGTTCGTATGGAAAAGACGTAAGGGGACTTAACAGGGTACACCAGTTTGATAAGGTAGAAATTGTTCAAATACAACATCCCGAAAAGTCTTATGACGCCCTTGAAGAAATGGTAAATCATGTTGAAAGCGTGGTTAAAAAGCTTGAACTGCCTTACCGTATAGTAAAACTATGTGGTGGTGATATGGGATTTACCTCCGCGCTTACTTACGATTTTGAAGTTTTTTCTGCCGCCCAAAACAAATGGCTGGAAGTAAGTTCCGTATCTAACTTCGAATCATACCAGGCAAACAGGTTAAAACTCCGGTTCCGGGAAGAGGGCTCAAAAAAACCTGTATTGGCCCACACCCTTAATGGCAGCTCATTGGCCCTGCCAAGAATTGTTGCCGCCCTGCTTGAAAATAATCAAACAGGAAAAGAAATTTTCATTCCAAAAATACTTCGCAGTTATACCGGATTTGGTGCGATATCTTAATGTCAGTTTCTAATCTTGAATAATTTTGGCCATTTTGTTTAAAAAAAGAATGGATCAGATGGAAAAAATCAATAATCCTTTAAAAGTCTGTCATATAATGCATTACTTTGATTTGTAGATTGCTATCATTTCAAAATATTTCCTTTTTATCATATCTTTTTTTTTCAATTCTTATTTTATTTGAATTTTTTTCAAAATTATCCAAACAACAAAATTCAAGTTCTTTCGGGAATACCGTATGAACTCAGGTTTAAATTTTTAACAAACCTGAGTTCCATCGGTATATATAAACATCTGTACTAACTCAAATTGTTTTCATACCTAATTTGTTGTATGGTTGTAAATTAGTGATTTAATTCTATGATTTCTCTTTGTAAATACACCTCACAGAAAAAGTAGCGAATAGACCAAAATCTATATAAAAAAAATCATTTAGCAAAGGACATTGTTTTAAAATCTGTTATTCTGCCATCGGCAATTAATGTATAAAGGTATGTTCCTATTTCCAATCTGTCCCCGTTAAATTGAACGGATGTGTCGCCCCTTGAATTAACCGGTATCGATTTTACAATGCTTCCTTTCATATCAATAATTCTTAATTCTGCATGGGAAATATTATCAGGGATATACATCTTAATTTCCATGTTTCCTGTAGAAGGATTAGGGATATTCTGTGAGAGCCGTACACCATTTTCAGAACTGTTAAAACTCTGCATATCAATTGCCTCTAAACTGTTTATTACAAGCAATTGTTCTATTTGTCTTTGCTGGTTTTCAACTATTGTACTTAACTCCTGCACGGCTTTTACCAAGGGCACAACAAATTCTGCATAGCGAATGGCATAATGGTCTTTTTCGTTTTGGGGGACGTCTACCCCGGTAAATTCATACCCATTTTCTTTAATAAGCTGTTCCACTTCCTGTGCAACAAAACCAATTTGTTTTCTTGGAGCTGCTTGTAATGTCGATTTAGTAAGCAAAGAATCTGTTTCTTTTATTCCCATAAATTCGTTTAGTTTTTCAATATCCACCGTATAGCTTACAGGATGCAATTTTTTAATAAACTCGAGTCCAGCTACTTTTTCCTCAACATCTTTTTTAAAACGCCCGTCGGATAAGGTTGACCATGAAACCTGGCCACCTATCCGGGTAACACTATTATTTCCGATACGGACACGGTCACAAAACGAAGCAATTGCATTAAAACCAATTGCAGTAGCATTAACAAAACAATCTTCAGTGAACCCTGCGCCATGTCCAATTGCTGTATTTTGACCACCGGATACATTAGGAAAACCACTTAGAGCGCCAATAAATGTATTATAACAGCCAGTTGTATTATTTTCACCACTTCTTTGACCATAAAATGAATTGTACCAGCCTGTGGAAACAAAGTAACCGCTATTATAACCGGTAAATGTATTTCCAACTCCTGATATGTTAAAAAGTCCTGCACTTCGGCCGGTAAAAGTATTATAACTGCCTGTGGTATTATGGTTTCCGCTCATGGTACCAGTAAATGTATTATCAGTGCCCGATATATTATAATATCCTGCCTTTCGGCCGGTAAAAGTATTGCTTCTGCCTGTGGTATTGTTATAACCACTCCTGTAACCCGTGAAGGTATTATAGTCGCCTGTAGTGTTGTTATTACCGGCACCGGTACCGGTAAATGTACATTCTGTTTGAGATAAAGCTGTGATTACACACATGCCTAAAAAAGTAAAAATTAAAATTTTTTTCATAGTTTGTTAATTTTTTGTGTTTTTACCTACTCTATTTTTAATCCGTTTTTCCCGGATTTGTTCTCCTTTGTTACGCTTGAAAAGGTACTTTGGCGAACGAAGCTTTTCGGTATCCGCTTTTAAATTAAAATAAGTTAACTTTTTTTTATAAACTATGAAATATATTTTTACAAAGTATCTTTGTAATGAATTACTTTTGAAATGAAAAAACTTAAACTCCGTAGCAAAGAGTTGATTAACATTGGGTTCCAGGATGAAGATATACCTGTAATAATTAACATTGTCAAAAAACATTTCAAGCGAAGAGACAAATCAGACATATTATTCTTGCTGGAAGATTTATATAAAACCCCAAAAAAGTACAAAAATGATCCCAGGTTAAATAAAATTGCAGCAAAACTGGAAGGACCAAAAAAAACAAATAAATTTCAAACAGCACAGAAAACAGTTGAATACAAGCTTGATAACGGGGTTAAAGACTACGTGATCTTCGGACGGGAATATATAGAACAAGAAGCGCTGCAACAAATGGAAACAGCCATGCGACTTCCTATTACCGTAAAAGGAGCATTAATGCCTGATGCGCATAGCGGTTACGGGTTACCCATTGGTGGCGTGCTGGCAACTGAAAAAGCTATAATTCCTTATGGTGTAGGTATGGATATCGGGTGCAGGATGTGCCTTTCTGTCTATAATATATCACCAGCATACCTCGATAATAACAGGAAAAAGTTGAAACAAATATTGTATGACAATACCAGGTTCGGACAAAAAGATTACTTTAAAGAAAAAAAGGAACATGAAGTAATTGACAGGAATGAATTTAAAGAAATAAAATTTTTAAAGGACTTAAAAGATAAGGCCTATGAACAACTGGGCACTTCGGGAAGTGGCAATCATTTTGTAGAATTTGGCATTACAGAATTCCCTGACAAGAATGATTTTCAAATACCTGCAGGAAGTTACCTTGCTGTACTTTCCCATTCCGGATCAAGAAATTTTGGCGCCTCAATTGCCCAACATTACACCCGCCTGGCAAAGTTAGCCTGCAATTTACCACGAGGTGCTACAAACCTTGCCTGGCTTGAATTGAGTGTAGAGGAGGGGATTGAATACTGGCAGGCAATGAACCTTGCTGGAGATTATGCCAGGGCCAATCACCAGATCATTCACCAGAAAATAACTTCTGCCTTGAAAGAAAAACCAATTTTTATAGTTGAAAACCATCATAACTTTGCCTGGAAAGAAAAGCTTGAAAACGGAAATGAAGCCATTGTTCATCGAAAAGGTGCTACTCCGGCTATAAAGGGAGTTTATGGAGTAATCCCCGGATCAATGACAACCCCCGGGTTTATTGTAAAGGGAAAGGGGAACTCATTATCGTTAAACTCAGCTTCACATGGAGCAGGCCGGCAACTTTCAAGGGCTAAAGCAAAAGAGCGATTTACTAAAAAAGTGGTTAACGAGGCATTGAAAAAAGCTGGTGTGGAATTGATAGGAGGGGGACTCGATGAAGCTCCGATGGCCTATAAAGACATCCATAAAGTAATGGAATTTCAAAAAGATATTATTGAAGTCGAAGGAGTATTTTATCCTAAAATAGTTAGAATGAGCGGGAATTAAATGGCTAATTATTTATAAGTAATCTATTCAAATCAAGAAATTCGGCTTGAAACTTAAGATTTAAAATCTGCCGGGGGATATCTGTAATTTTGTTTTGAGTTTTATCAATGATAAGTGTATCAGAAGTTGCTAAAACTCCATCTTTAAATTTTTGAATATCTGTATCAGGTGATCTGACAACTTCACATATACCTTGAAGATTATATGTATTAATTCTTTTATTAATTAGCCTGCTGTGTTTAGCACTGTGCGAGACAGGAGAATCAATAAAAACATGAATGAAGTCTGGTTTTTTTACCGATAAATAATCAACCAATAAATCAAGGCATTCAAGAAATGTATCTTCATTATGAAGTTTTCCATGTGCCCTACCTACATCTCTAACAATATTATCATTGCTTATAAATATTAATCTTCCTAACCTGTAATTCAATAATGTAAATAATACATTGTACCCGTCAATTACCAAATATTTACCAGGTATATCAGTGATTAATCTTTCTTCTCGTTTCACAGCTTTCTTTTCCGAAGAAATACCCCTGTATAAAATAGTGCGTTGGTCACGATTTAACCTGTACCTGTCACCTACAAGTTTTAATGAACCTTTTTCAGGATAACTGCGGTTCATAAGGTAATGGTAGTCTTTAATCCCGTTATAAAAATCTTGTGTCTTTAAAGAATTGGTATTCATAGGCTTTTTAATTAAACTCTTTCCCTATTACATTAATTTTTTAACTTATCCATTTATGGTTAATCCGAGTTTTTTTGCATACTGTATTACTTCAAAATATTCATTTGCATTTATCCTCCGTGTAAGATTACTGTTTTCAACAGCCCTATATTCGGGCCTGTACTGATCCATAATGTTGATATACGTATTCGTAGACAAGCTCGCTATAAACTCAATTATTTTTTTTGATTCGCCTTGAAACCCTGGTAGAATAAGATGCCTGACTATTAATCCTCTATAAGCAATTCCGTTTTGATCAATTTTTAAATCCCCAACCTGGCGATACATCTCTTTAATAGCCATTTTGGCTATTTCGGGATAATACCTGGCATTACTCAGGCTAAATCCTGTTTTTTCATCATGATACTTAAAATCAGGCATATAAATGTCAAAAATTCCATCTAATAATTTTAGTGTTTTTAAAGAGTCGTAACCTCCCGAATTATACACCAACGGAATTTGAAGCCCCATATCTATTGCTATTTCTAATGCCCCAAGAATAGGATAAACCATGTGGGTAGGAGTTACAAAATTTATATTATGACAACCACAGTTTTGCAAATTAATCATAATCTCTGCCAATTTTTTACATGTTATCTCCTGTTCCTCACTCATTTGTGAAATACTACAATTTTGACAGTATATACATCTGAGGTTACAATTGGTGAAAAATATGGTGCCACTTCCATATTTGCCTACAAGTGGAGGCTCTTCTCCAAAATGAGGAGTAGCAGAAGCAACAATAGGGTTTATACTACTTCTGCAATATCCATCCGTATAATTCACCCGGTCAATACTGCATTTATGAGGACAAAGGTTGCATTTACCATAAATAGACTTTATGGCAGTTATTCTTTCGTTTAGTTCACCGGAATTATACAAGGCAATATAAGAAGGCATTCTGTTCATTACAAATAAAAATAAAAAAATCGGAGGAATTTTTATTCTTGGTAAACAAAAAAAATAATTGACAGTTTTATTTTTAATTGGTTTATTTTATATTTTCAGATTAACAAAAGCTTACTTTTGTTTTTCAAAAAACCTTAACTAATTTTCTGAAAATGAAAATCATTAATAAAGAAATCTTTTCTATTGACACTCCAAGGGTAATAATCGATCATGATATTCTGCTTACAAATATTCATATGATACAAAGTTATGCAGAAAAAAATAATGTTCATCTAAGACCGCATGTGAAAGCCCATAAATGCCTGAATGTTGCAAACATACAACTTGAGGAAGGCGCCATAGGATTTACCGCATCAAAGGTGGATGAAGCAAGCGTTTTTTTTAATACAAAAATGAAATCGATAACAATTGCTTACCCACTTGTTGAAAAAAATAAAATTCAACGAATTATAAGTACATCACGACAATTCGGGGTTGAACTTAACCTGGTTGTAGATAGCGAGGAAGGATATAACCTCATATCTTACATGTGTGAAAAAATGAATTTTAAGATTAATATGTATTTAAAAATTGATGTTGGATTAAATCGATGTGGATTGCCCCCCGATGATTTACGTGTTTCTAAGATAGCAAAAAAAAATATTGAAAATAAATATATTGAATTTAAAGGATTGCTCTCACATGCCGGGCACGTTTATAAAACAAAAGATATTCAGGAAGTAGAAAAAATTGCTTTAAATGAGATAAAAATATTGATTAAAACCCGGGAATTATTATTAGACTACGATATTGAGATAAAAGAAATTTCTATAGGGTCTACTCCGACATTATTAGCAGGTATCTCCCTTGAAGGAATATCGGAAATAAGACCGGGGAACTTTGTTTTTATGGACCGCTTACCATGGAAGCTGGGACTTATAACCACAGAACAAATTTCACTTACAGTTACGGCTACTATTATTAGCAAAAATAAAAATTATTTTATACTCGATGCAGGATCAAAAGTCTTAAGTTCCGATACAGGGGCCCACGGATCAAAATTACTTGAAGGGTACGGAATAGCTTATCCTGCGGAGAAGTTCTTGGAAGAAAATAAGAAAATGCGTATTGTTGCTCTTTCAGAAGAACATGGTTTTATTAAGCGGCCTAAGTTTGATTTACCCATTGGTTCAAAAATTAGAATAATACCTAACCATGCCTGTGCAGTAGTAAATTTAACCGATTCATTAATAATTCATAAAAATAATGTTATTACTGACGTTTGGAAAGTACATGCACGTGGGAAGGTTTTGTAGTTTTGTATAGATTATGGCAATGTTTCTGCATTTCAGCCAGTAAAGTAGTATTTGAGACCAATCTGCAAAAAAAATATCTGTTATATGTGTAAAAGACTACACGCTAAAATCACTTTGTACGTAATGTAAAATAAATTATTTTACACAGACTTCCATAGAAAATCAACCCTTATATACCTGTCGTGTAAAAATATCAATCCACCCTACAATTTGAAAGGTTAGAAAATAGAACCCATCTTTTTCAGAAATTTTATCCCCGGTTGGCATGTACAATTGTTTTTCAACAAATATAATATTTTTCAGGCAACAGCCTGTATTGATATGTCCGGTTCAGGCACAGCCTAAGCCGAACAGGGGTTTTCAGAAGAGGACATATACTGCCAAAAAACATGCCCCCAACATGTAAGGCAAACATAAAGAAATACGCGGACTTTATAGAGGGATAATTAGAAATTTACCTGTCCATATTATCCATTACCTCACACATAATCCCCTCTTTTAATGCAAAGTTAGACTGAATAAAATTTTGTATTTTGGCTTTATCAAGTACGAATTTTACAAACATGGTAGCTAGTACAATAAAATCAAGCCTTAAAGCTTCTAACCCCGCCATCTTTTTCCGTTCTTTCACAGTTGAATTAAGTAACCGCCATGATAATTCCTCAAAATCCTGCATATCTATTGAAATGGCCTGGGATTCCATTCCTACTTCCGATTCAAATCTTTTTTCTTCCCGTAACATGGCCGCAAATGATTCAAAAGTGCCTGAAGCGCCAATAAGTGTATCCACCTGGTGTTTATTTACCTCAATAAAAAGATCTGCAAGTTTTCCTTCAAAGAAATTTGTTATGATCTCAATTTCCTCAATTGAAAGGGGATCAGATGGTTTAAACTTTTCCAACATGTATGCTACTCCCATAGGATAGCTTTTTTTCCAATAAATCTGCCTTTTATCTGCTATTATAAATTCATTGCTGCCTCCTCCAATATCAAGAACCAATACTTTCCTGTTTATTTCCACTGCCCGTCTTACACCAAAATATATTAATTCTGCTTCTCTTTCACCTTCAATAATTGAGACATCAATATTAAACCTTTCTTTTACAGTATTAACAAACACGTTCCCGTTCTTTGCCGACCGGATAGCAGAGGTAGCAAAAGCATAAATTTTTTCTGCATTGAATTCTTTACATACCTGGTGAAATTTCTGTATAGCATTCAGTCCCCTGGTAATTGCATCGGGCTTTAATTCTCTCTTGTTATTCAATCCTTTTGCCAACATAACAGCAATTTTACTGCTATGAAGAATACTAAAAGAACTCTCATCGTTCTTTTTAGCGACTAATAAATTAAAAGTATTTGTGCCTAAATCAATTACGGCAGCATTCATATCTAATTGTTATTGCCTTGTTATGCACAAATGTACAAACTAATTTTTATACTTTATCCATTTCCACAATTCTTTATATGTTACTTTTTTCCCATACATGAGTATGCCGGTACGGTATATCTTGCCTGCTAACCAGGTAGTTGCCAAAAAAGTAACTATCAATAAAACCATGGATAACACAACTTGGGTATACGGAATTTCAAAACCTATTCTTCCCATCATAACAACAGGAGATGTAAGTGGGATAATAGAAAATATTTCGGCTAACCTGCCGTCAGGATTAGTTAATGTATTAATCAATATCATAAAACTAAATAAAAGAGGGATTGTAACCGGAAGAATAAATTGCTGGGTATCTGTTTCATTATCCACAATTGACCCAATGGCAGCAAATAGTGAGCCGTAGAGAACAAAACCTCCAATAAAATAGAAGATAAAGCACATAATAATTGTAAAAAAGTCAATGCTATTTATCCTGTCAAAATACTCTTCAAATTCGTTTGTCGCTACATTTGCATTTGGGATAGTTTTCCCAACTGATGGTTGAGCTTGAAATATACTCACAGGTGCTAATTCATCGGTTGAAGGGTTTTTATTTATCCCAAATGCCTGTTGAGCTACAGCTGTAATACCAAAAGTAAGAATTATCCATACAAGAAACTGGGTTAAGCCGATAAGTCCTATCCCAATTATTTTTCCCATCATAAGTTGAAATGGTTTTACCGAAGAAACAATTACTTCAACAATCCTGTTATTTTTTTCTTCACTAACCCCTCTCATAACTTGAGCCCCAAAAAAGAATATAAAAAAATATATAAGAAACCCACTAATAAAACTAATAGTTGCTTTTAAATCTTGTAATTCCTGTACCTGAAAATCTCCATCTTTATTTAACTTGCTGGTTTTCAAATTAATATTTGTTTGCACGGCGTTTAAGACATCCACGGAAATATTTTTCTTTCTTAGTTTAAGGTTGTGAATATAATTTTCAAGGTATTTTGTAATATGAACTTCAACATTAAGACTTGGTTGCTTTTTGGTAAATAACTGGGCAGTTTCGGAATTAACAATATTATAAGGAATATAAAGTATACCATAATAGTTGGAATGGGGGAGAGATATCTTTAGCACATCAAGAGGGGCACAAACATATTCAAACTTCAAATGTTCTTTATCAGGTATTACATCTTTAAAAACACTTAATGAATCGGGAACAGGTTCATCCATTTTATCACATTCAACTACGACAATGATTTTATCTTCATTGTCTTCAACTTGCGTTAGCCAGCCCAGCATAGTTATAAACCCGCCAAAAAGCATAGGTCCTAAGATGGTCATTACTATAAATGCCCTTTTTCTTACCCGGGTAAGATATTCGCGTTGAATTATCAATGCTATTTTATTCATAGCTTAAAAAAACGGTTATATAATTTACGTTGTTACAGCCTGTTCTTTTTCTTGTGATTCTTGTACCGCCTTAATAAAAATCTCGTTCATGCTTGGAATTACTTCATTAAACGAAACAATTTGATAGTACGGAATTAAAGTATTAAGCAAATGATTATTTGCTACATTTTGATTAATTTTTACCTTTATAAAAATCTGATCTTCAATTGTTTTATGTTCAATTAATTCAAATCGTCCGTCCGATATATTCGCTAAATTGCCAGTGTCTCCTTTTAGTCCGATTTCGTAAATATTAGATTTATAGGTATTACGTATGGTATTAATATTGCCTTCAAGTATTGTTCTTGCTTTATTTATTAAGGTTATGTGGTCACATAATTCTTCTACCGATCCCATATCGTGCGTTGAAAAAATAATTGTTGTTCCTTTTCTTTTTAAGTCAAGAACTTCCTGTTTAAGTAACCTTGTATTAATCGGATCAAACCCACTAAAAGGCTCATCAAATATTATAAGTTTTGGTTCATGCAAAATGGTTACTATAAATTGAACTTTTTGTTGCATGCCCTTTGAAAGTTCTTCAATCTTTTTGTTCCACCAGGGCTGTATTTCAAATTTTTCGAACCAATATTTCAGTTTTTTTAAAGCATCACCCTTTGATACGCCTTTCAGCCTGCACAAATATAATGCCTGCTCTCCTACTTTCATTTTTTTGTACAGTCCTCTTTCTTCAGGCAAGTAACCAATACTATAAATATCTTTTCTTTTTAATTTCCGATTATAAAAAAATAACTCTCCACTATCAGGAGCTGTAATTTGGTTGATAATACGTATTAATGTGGTTTTTCCTGCACCATTTGGGCCTAAAAGGCCAAAAATATTACCTTCGGGTACAGAAATAGAAACATTATGAAGTGCAAGGTGATTAGAAAAATTTTTAGTAATGTTACGGGCACTAAATACTTCCATTTATACCAATTTAAGTAAAAAAATAAACGGTAAAGATGGGATATATATCATAATCATTCAAAAAAACCTCTCATTTTCTCAAAAAAATTCTTATCCGAACTATCGGGGTTAGGTTCAAAATTGGGTGAATCTTTGAACTTTTCAATAGATTTTGCTTCATCTTTAGAAAGTGTCTTAGGTACCCAAACATTTATGCTAACTAACAAATCGCCTTTCCCATAACTGTTTACTTCCGGTAATCCTTTTCCCCGTAACCGTAATATTTTTCCCGGCTGTGTGCCTGGTTCCACTTTTATTTTAACCATTCCATCAATGGTGGGAATTTCAACAGGAGCGCCAAGAGCAGCTTGCGGAATGCTTACATAAAGATTGTATAGTAAATCATTACCATCACGGATGAGTTCCGGATGCCGTTCTTCTTCAATTAATACAAGCAAATCACCATTTATCCCTCCCCGGCGTGCTGCATTTCCTTTTCCCGAAACTGCCATTTGCATCCCTTCAGAAACACCGGCAGGTATTTTTATGTTAATTACTTCCGAATCTTTTACAATACCTTCACCATGACAGGTAGTACATTTTTGGGCAACAATTTTTCCATCGCCATCGCAATTAGGACAAGTTGATGTTGTTTGCATTTGTCCTAAAAATGTATTTGTTACACGGGTAACCTGTCCTGTACCCCGGCATGTTGAGCATGTGCTATATGAACCATCACGTGCGCCAGTGCCATCGCATACTTTACATGATACATATTTTGAAACTTTTATTTTCTTTTCAACACCCTTTGCGATTTCCTGGAGATTTAATTTAACCTTAACCCTTAAGTTTGATCCCTTGTTAGTTCTCCGTGATGATCTTGAGCCTCCGCCAAAGCCTCCAAAACCACCAAAACCAAAATCGGAAAATATATCCCCAAAATGACTAAATATATCTTCAACGGTCATACCACCTCCAAAGCCACCGGCTCCGGAACCAACACCAGCATGCCCAAATCTGTCATAGCGTGCACGTTTATCTGAATCGCTTAACACTTCATATGCTTCGGCGGCTTCTTTAAATTTATCTTCTGCACTTTTATTTCCAGGATTCTTGTCAGGATGATACTTAAGTGCTTGTTTCCTATAGGCTTTTTTTATTTCCTCCTGTGTAGCATTTTTTGAAACCTCAAGTACTTCGTAATAATCTCTTTTTGCCATGTTTTAATTTATATTTGTAGCAAGCACTAAAACCCCCGTGGCTTATTCACCCACTACCACTTTTGAAAACCTTATTACTTTATCATTTAATATATATCCTTTTTCAATTATATCCACTACTTTCCCCTTTAATTTCTCGTCTTGAACCGGAGTTTTAGTTATAGCCTCATGGTAATCAATATCAAATTCTTTATTCGATGCCTCTATCTCCTTAACTCCATTTTGATTAAGAAATTCTTTTAACTTATTGTAAATTAATTTTATTCCTTCTTTAATAGATTCTATATCTTTTGCATCGGATATGGATTTCATGCCTCTTTCAAAATCATCTACTACAGGTAAAATATTCACTAATAATTGTTCGCCTGCAGATTTGGTAAGTTCCATTTTTTCTTTAAGAGTCCGCTTCCTATAATTATCGAATTCGGCAGATAATCTCAAATATTTATCATGTAACTCTTTATTTTTCACTTCATATTCTTTAAGTTTCAGCTTCATTTTATCTAATGATGCCTTTCTTTTTTCTTCGTCTGATTTGGTTGATTTTTGCTTTTTAGGTGCTGATTTTACCTTTTTTGCTTCATTTTGTTTTTGTGAAGCTTGTTTTGAAACATTTTCTTCTTTAACTGTTTTTCCCATATACTGAAAATTTGTAATAAAATTTAACCTGAAAATTTGGGGCTTAGATAGCAAATTTTTTGCCAATTTAATTATTCAGACAAATTGGCAGTTTTAACAAGGGTGCAAAAATAACAAAAATAGTTTTATACAAAAGGTCAAGGTTATTTTAGTATTTTGTTCCTACTAACTCCATTACAAAGTCGTAAAAAGTTCTAAATAAAATGGGAAAAAAGAAAAACTATATAGTATAAAGGTTAGGCAAATGTCTATTAAAATAACCGGCTTTCTTGTTAAACTAAAATTCAACACAACTGCAGTAAAAAATATACGAAGCAGAAGCTGCAAAAGAAAAAACAAAAATATCCGGGGACCATAAATATTATATTCTCTGGCTTTTTTAATATCAAACCGAATCATTTCCGAAAAACTTCTTGAAAGCCCGTTACTTATACTTTCTTTACCTGTTATTTTAGTGTAAGCTGAGGGAACAGGATAATTGGATTTATCCGCTGAAAAAACAATAGAATAAAGAAATATAAGAAGTATTACTCCAATAAAAATCAGGTTTATGAGGCAATATACATCGTCAAGCGGCTTTTTCAATTTTGAATGTTAATCTTCCTCAACATCAGAAGTGTCGTCAACTTCACGAACAAATTCCTTTAATGCCTTACCTGCAGCTCTTCCAAGCTTTTTTACTTTATCTTTGTCTGAAAGACCTTCAAGTGATTTTTCTATTTTATCATCAATATTTTCACCAAGGCTGTCTTCAAGCTCTTCTAAAACATCTTCTAATCCTTCTCCGAAGTCTTTACCAGATTTGTCTATTTTCTCAACATCTTTTGTGAACTCTTCTATCTTATTCACATTTTTCGGCAGATTGTACCATTTTATATTATCCTTGTCAGAGATGATATAAATTGTCCAAAACAGGGCAATACAAGTTCCAAATATAGAAACAGACAATGCCCCTGTTGGGAGACCTGTAGCTCCATTACCTTTTTGAGCTTGTGAAAGAGCAACTGAACCAAATACTATTCCAATTACACCAAAAAATAACCCGATAAAAAAAGTGCATTTTAAAATTCCAAGTGGAATAGCAAGAAGGCCAAATATAAGTCCGGCAACACCTAAACCCTGGCCTGCATTAGTTTTTGATTGTAGCATACATCTAATTTTATAAACTTCCAATACAATATACGAATTTAATGAAATCTTTTCAATTATTTACAATTTTTAATAAATTTCAGGAAAAGGCTAATTTCAATCCTGAACAATTTGGAGCAAGAGATTCGTATTTAGATGCGTTAGTTTACAAATATGATAATGTACTACTGTCTGTAGATGAGAAGAAGAT